>NZ_JBMMUE010000005.1:0-268579 GCF_049257215.1 Pseudoalteromonas thalassia | reverse complement strand
AATTTTGCTGAACTAAGTTTAAACTCTTGAGAAAAAGAGCGACGTTGTTTTGTCATAGAACACCTCTGTTTGAGTGGTAATAATACCACCTAAATTAGTGTCCGGTTTCATTGAAGCACAACACTTTGATGACGGCGTGAAATTTATTACGCGTTAAAACAAATTGAACAAAGAGAACAGAATGAGAAGACAATGAGGGAAAACAATAGATTACTTGTTGTATTCTCTAAAGCGCAGCGCCTCTTATCCTCTTTGTGCGTTAAAGATTTTTTCTAACCACGGAGGTCACAGAGAACACAGAGAAAGAGAAGGAGAAACCATTATCTCTTTGTAAATATTGTTTTCTCTGTGTAGCGCGAAGCGCCTCGGTGTACTCTGTGGTTCAAATTGTCTTTTTCAAAATGTTTTCTCTAAAGCGCAGCGCCTCTTATCCTCTTTGTGAATCATAGAAGTGTTGCGCGATATAAAATCGCGCCTACAATCTTACCGCTAGGTATTTTAACTTTCCTGCTCAGCTTCTTGCTGTGCTAATTTTTCGCGTTCTGCCTTTGAGATGTATGCCGGTTTATTGCTTTTATGCAATTTTGCATTGGCACGCTTATCTTTTTGCTTAAGTTTAGTGAAGATCTTTTTTCTGCGGTTCATGAGTCTAACAAACGAATTAATAGGGTGAATGGCTATTGTACCTTGTTGTTATTTTTAAGCGATACATTTTACTTAAATTAGAGATATCATGTCCTGGTCAGAATCGTTACAATTAACGAGTACCTTTAAAAATCTTTTTAAACTCTGGAGCTTACCTTGAAACATTCATTACTTGCTGCATTCTTATTAACTGCCTTCTCTAGTCAGGCTGATGTGTCTGAGCAAAGTGAAAAGCTGGCTAACTACGCGGTAGAGCAATATCAACAAGCGCAAATTCATACCTTAGAGAATTTAGTTTCGTATCCAACGGTGAATAAAGAAGGTTTAGCGACTCCTGATAACCCAGATTTCATTGGCTTTAAGTCGTTCTTAAAAATGAAAGCGGCGCAGTTTGGTTTTGATTATCAAGATTTAGGTTACACAGTATTAATTGGCATGGGTAACCAAGCTGATAAAGTAACCATAGTAACCCATGGTGATGTGCAACCAGCCGATGCCAGTAAATGGCAGCAAAGCCCATTTAAAATGGATAAAACCTCTGAACCTGGAAAGCTAATTGCCCGTGGTACAGAAGACGATAAAGGTGCTATTGCCACAGCATTGCATGCAATGAAGGCGATTAAAGATAACGGCATTACTTTAAATAACCGTATTGAATTAATGGTTTACCTTGCAGAAGAGTCTGACTGGGCACCACTCGAAGAGTTTATGAAAACCTATCAGCAACCAAAATATGCTGTCACTATTGATGCTTCATACCCTGTGGTTGTTGCAGAAAAAGGCTGGAGCTTAATTGCGCCGACTTTCTCAGCGACCTCTGCAAAAACAGGCTTATATGTAAGTAACTTAAAAGGCGGCGCCTTTGTTAGCCAAATCCCTGAAGATGCCAGTGTGCTTGTGCATAACGCCGATGCTGCGACAGTAGCTAAATTACACGACAATGTCGCTAAGCTTAAAAACGTAAAAGTGGCGATGACAGAGCAAGATAATGGCTTGTTAGTGCAAGTGAAGGGGATTTCAGCGCATTCATCTGAGCCAGAAGCGGGTGAAAATGCCATTGCGTACCTTGCAGAAATCTTCAAAGGCATCGACCTTGAGAACAATAGCGATGGTCAAGCAATTGAGTTTATTAATCAGCTAATTGGCCTTGATTTATATGGCGCGCAATTCGGTGAAATTGCTTACAAGCATGATTTTATGGGGCCGATGACTGTTTCGCCAACGTTATTAAGCCGCGATGGTAACGATATTAAATTGTCGGTTAATATGCGCCGTCCTGTTGGTAAACAAAAAGCTGTGCTCAAACAGCAAATTAATGAAGCACTTAGCGCTTGGCAAACCTCTAACAATGTCACGTTAAAAGACACAAAAGTGGTAATTGGTACGCCAATGCTGTTAGATGGTGCACCTCACGCCCAAGCTTTACTTGATATCTTTAAGCATTTTACGGGCGATAAAGACGCGGGCTTTGTGTCAATCGGTGGTGGCACCAATGCGAAGCTATTTGATAATGCTGTTTCATTTGGTCCATCAATGCCAGGTAAAAAGTACACAGGTCACTCAGAACATGAGTTTATTACCGAAGAGCAGTTAGCGCTGAACTTAAAAATGTATACTGCAATGATGATGAAGCTAGGTAATATGTAATTCTATAAACTGAAAACGCCGCTTTATAGCGGCGTTTTTGTTTAAAACTGTTGACTCATTTCTGTTTAGAATTGGGCAACAAACTTGAGGTTGTAGAGTTCAGCTGAGCCGCTTTCAGTGTAATTAGCGGTTAAATAATATTTATCATTAATAAAGTACTTACCTTGTAAAACGAGTTCAGAATCATCCAAACCTGCACCTATGGCATAGTGTTCGCCAAAGTAATAGCTGATCATGGCATTACTTGCTGAATCATTAACGCTGTCTTGATGGCCAACATCAACGGTAATGTAATGGCTGCCGCTTAAGTGATTAAAGTATCTGGCCGAGAGATTCCAAACGTCGAGTTCATCATCTGTTTCTGCGCTAAAACCAAGGTAATCCTTATCGTTGATTTGGAGGTTATACTGCGCTTTTAAGCGGAAATAATCATCACCATATTCACGCACATCCCTATTTACAGAAACTTTTAAGGCATCGGCAAATAAGTAGCCTATACCTAGAGTGTAATTGTCTAAATCCCTCACATCCCTTATATCGGCTACAGCAAACCAGTTATTTAAAAAATACTCGCCAAATATACCAATGTCATTGTAGTAATCTCCTCCTGAGTAATTGACTAGGATGTTTGAATCTGTATCTAGGTAACCATAATCATCGAGCACACCCGAGCTCTGCTGCTCTTCAAAGTAATAATGGCTTGCTAATTGGTAGCCATTAAAGCTATATCTGTCATGTTCTACGTGAGTGTAATTGATACTATTGAACCACTGTTTACTCACCTGTTGCTCTGTTGCGGCTGTTGAATAGCTTGAATAAGCGAGCGTTGCAAGTGCAATAGGGGCTAGTTGTTTAAACATACATATCCTTGTTGTATTTGGTTTTTGTTCCATAAAGATAATACAACAAGCAGGAATTTACATTGTAATAAAGTGTTGTGGGCCTGTTAGAATATGAAAAGGCCAAGCAGTGCTTGGCCGAACGGGATTAATTAAGCTTTGTGGTGAGTGATATCTCAGCATTCATGAGTTTTGAAATAGGGCAGCCTTGCTTGGTTTGCTCACAAAGTTGCTCAAATTTTTCAATCGAAATATCACTTATCTTCGCACTTACATCTAGTGCGATATGGCTTACTTCGAAGCCATCGTCAACCTCATCTAGGCTAACGGTTGCTTTGGTGGTTATGTCGTCAGCCACAAAGTCTGCTTCGGCTAGTGCCAGCGACAGTGCCATACTAAAACAACTACTATGAGCAGCAGCAATAAGTTCTTCGGGGTTAGTGCCCGGTTTGCCTTCAAAGCGGGTGTTAAAGCCAAATGGCTGTTTATCAAGTGCACCGCTTTCACTAGAAATGTAGCCTTTGCCAGATTTAATATCACCAGACCAACTTGTATGTGCAGATTTTTTAATCGTCATCGTCATCTCCTTTGTAAATTTTTCGGCGACCGTGAAAAGCTTTCAGGGTTTCGTGCCGAAAAGTGTGAGTTAACGATATAGTTGCAACTTAAACGCCAATATTTCTTTTCGCTTCGCGCTTGCAACGCTCAGAGCAATATTTAACATGCTGCCAGTCTCGTTGCCACTTCTTACGCCACACAAATGGCCTGTCACATACGGGACAGGTTTTGCTGGGTAAATTAAGTTTTTTATGTGCCATGACGTTGCCTTTTTAGGCTAATCACATGCTTACGCAGTACGGCTTTTGTGCCGCGTTTTACATCATCACGTTCTCGGAATGACCATAATCGCTCACGTGCTTGCTTGGCAGCCTTTTCTATATCGACCATGGGCTCGGGGTAGTCTTCGCCTAGTTTAAAGTTATTAAACAAAGCTTCCATTGGCGGCAGTTGCCATGGCTGGTGGATATCTTCTACAGGCAGCTCTTTAAGCTCAGGACACCATGTTTTAATAAATATGCCATCTGGATCTTTATCTTCAGATTGCTTTATTGGGTTATATAAACGAATGATGTTGGTTCCTGTGACCGATGCTTGCATTTGGATTTGTGGGTAATGAATTCCCGGTTCAAAATCTAAAAAATAACGCGATAAAATTAAACTAACAGGATGCCAGTGAATGTTCATATGGTGGGTCATAAAGCTGACTAACATAGCGCGCATTCTAAAATTAATGTAACCAGTTGCTTTGAGGCAGCGCATACAGGCATCAATAATAGGAATGCCTGTTTGGCCTTGCTCAAAGCGATTTAGGTGCTCATCAAGGTGATCATCATCGCGATAAGGGTAGTGCTGGTAGCCTGTGTTTTGCGGAGCAAACTCCATGCTGCATTGAGTTTCAAACTTTTGCATAAAATGGCAATGCCAATGTAATCGAGACTCAAAGGCATGCAATGAACGTCGCCAACTTTTAGGTTGTTTTGGTAGGTAGTATCTCAATGTTTGATAAACCTGTCTTAGGCTTAAATTCCCCCATGCTAAGTATGGAGAGAGTCTTGAGCATGAATCTCTACTTTTTGATGGGCTTGAAATACCGCTTTGGTAGCCTTTAGCTCGCTGTTCTATAAAGCTTTTAAGACAGGCTCTTGCTGCATGAGGGCCGCCATATTGAAACTGAGGATCGTGGTTTAGAAAATCGTCAAAACACTCTGCTGCTTGATAATTATTAGGTAGTACAGCTTTAAAAGCTTGCCAATTTGGTTTTACGAGAGGTTGGTTCATCACCTCGTGCCAATGAGTTTGCCAATCAAACTGTTTTGGTCGTGCTCGTTTTACTCCTCCTAATGGCGTTTCATGCCATGGAATAGCTTTATTATTTAGCCAGAGTTTTACTTGTTTATCTCGCTCGAAAGTGTTGTAAAGCCCAATTTCTTCATGACTATAAACTCCAGCAATTTCAAACTCGTCATTGAGTGTTTCTAGCAATGTAATCATCTGTTGATTATAAATGGCGATTTCAGCGTTGTATTTTTCGAGCTGTTGGTTGATGTCTTTAAGTGACTGAGCAACAAAACGCCAGTGCCTTAAGCTGTAATGGGGGTCTTCGAGTAATAGGGGCTCAAAACTATAAATAAGTAAGCAAGGCAGGTCTGATGCAATCGCATTGGCAAGTGGTTGATGATCAGAAAGTCTTAGGTCACGTTTGAACCAAACAAGATTCACTTTTTGCTTATTTGAGCTTGCCATAATGTTGAAGTTAGAGAAATAAATGCTTCTTATATACGAAGCAATCCCTATCTTCGATTAATGAGTTACACGATCCACACACTTTCCAAATTTTTAGCGTATTGCTCATACACTTTTTGATGGCAATCAGATTATGTTTATAGTCATAAATAACTTAAGAGGGTCGCTATGAAGCGTTTATTTGCTCTTTATGTTTTAGTAACTTCGCTGTTAGCGCAATATTCTGAGCAATAAGGAGAGCAGGTAAAGAAGCGGCTTTTGCCACTGTGCAAAAAAGTTTGCTTTATCTGAAGGTGATTCGCTGTTATCGGTCACTGCGTAAATCACAAAGCGGTCATGATGACCGCTTTTTTATACTTTGCTGATTATAGTGCTGCAGCAAATGTGTTGATTTCGTTTTTCGCTGCTTCTAGACTTTGCTCTGCGTCTGGCATCGCTAGGCCCTCAGCATAAATAAAGTGAACGTCAGTCATACCTACAAAACCAAGTACATCTTTTAAGTATTTAGTTTGTGTATCCATGTCGGTGCCTTGATAGATACCACCACGCGCTGCAAGTACCACTACTTTTTTGCCTTCAACTAAACCTACAGGGCCTTGCTCAGTGTACTTAAAGGTAATACCTGCACGGGCAATACGATCAATCCAAGCTTTAAATGTCGAAGGAATACCAAAGTTATACATTGGCATACCAATAACGATTAACTCGTTGTCGTTAAGTTCAGCGATTAAATCGTCAGATATTGCAGCAAGTGCTTTTTGTTCATCACTGCGTTCGTTTGCATCAGTCATCCAGGCAGCCATTTCTGTCTGCGTTAAGTGAGCAATGGCATTGTCGCTTAAATCGCGAGTTGTTACTGAAATTTGTTGGTTGTTAGCAAGCTGCTCAACAAATTGTTGGCTAAGCTTGGTTGAATTACCTTGTTCACCATTTAAAGATGAATTTAACACAAGTACTTTTTTCATCATGTCACCTAAGAAAACTGAATTTGTGCAGTCATTATAATTAGCAAAAAATAAATTAATAATGCTTTTAATCGAGTACTTTGTTCGTTTTAAACGAATGATTGTCAGAGGTGAAATTTCTTACATAGTCTTTTATTTTCTTTTAATGTTATTCTTTAGGAACAGAAAAAAATGAAATGGACTTTATGATGAAGTACTTACTGCTTTCACTATTTGCGGTACTAAGCTTAATGCCCCGTGCTGCTGAAAACACGCAACTCCCTGTAGAGTCATTCGCCTCTTTACGGGCTTTTAGTCAAGTAAAATTCTCACCAAATGGAACTCACCTATCGTTTATTCGAAATGTTAATGGAGAGCTGGTGTTAACGGTTTATAACCGTAAAACGAAAAAAGCTGAGTCTATCATTCGCTCAGATAACCACACTATTTTCTTCGATTGGTATGAATGGGCAAATGATGATGTACTGCTTTTAGGTGCGCGCTATATTCAACGTCAGTTTGGTGGTCCTAAATATTCATCAACGCGAATGTATGCTTACAATATTAATGATAAAGACAAGGCAAAATTAGCGATAGAGCCAAACTTTCATCGTGACGAGCGGCAACCGCAATTTGGCGATCAGGTCATCAGTTTTTTACCGAGTAAAAAAGATAAAATCTTAGTGCAAGGTGACTTTGATGTTGCCAATGCGCCAGGTGTGTATGAACTTGACTTATATACACTTCGTAAAAAGAAAGTGCAGCGTTCAAGCAGTAAAGTTATTGACTGGACAGCAGACCGTCAAGGCAAAGTACGTATTGCCCTTAAAATGGATGAAGACGAATTTGAATATATTCTATATGACGAAGATAGAGACAATCGTAAAACATTATTCAAATATAAAGCATTTAGCCCTGATGTAGTAAGTGTTTTGGGCTTTGATAAAGACCCTAATATTATTTATTACAAAGCACTCAAAGGTGGCTACGATGCTCTTTATAAAATGAACCTAACAACCATGAAAAAAGAGTTAGTGTTTAGCGATGATAACTATGATTTCGACGGTCATATATTCTATTCACCTTTAACTGGTGAAGTGGCAGGGTTTACTCACTCACAGCTTGATGAGGGGATCCATTACTGGGATGAAGATTTAAATAAGCTTTATACTAGTTTGCGTGCTGTATTACCTAAAGATAAATTTGATATTGATATTATCGATACTAGTAAAGATCAGCGCCAATACGTGCTTTATTTAACTAGTGATGATAGCGCTGGAACTTATATGCTAGGGAACCGTGATACGAACGAGTTAACAGTATTTTCATCGGCATTTCCGGATATTGATGACACAGTTTACAGCGGTAAAAAGAAAATCAGTTATAAAGCCCGTGATGGTTTAACTATTGAAGGGTATTTAACCTTACCTGTGGGTTATAAAAAAGGTGATAAATTGCCTACCATTGTGTTCCCACATGGCGGACCAATGGCTCGTGATTACGCAGGCTTTGACTACTGGACTGCGTTGCTTGCCTATAATGGTTATGCAGTGCTACAACCAAACTTTCGTGGTTCAAGTGGTTATGGTCATGAATTTGAAATGGCTGCTGTACAAGGTTTTGGTAAAGAAATGCAAGATGACTTGCAAGATGCCGCGAATTGGCTTGTTGGTGAAGGTATCGCTAATAAAGATAAAATCTGTATTGGTGGAGCAAGTTATGGTGGTTATGCCGCACTAATGGCGGTGGTTAAGCACCCTGAAACATTCAAATGTGCAGCCAGCTTTGCTGGTGTCACCGATCTTGAGCGTATTGTTAGTAAGGCACGATATTTCACAAATAAAGAAATAGTGCGTAAGCAATTTGGTACTGATGGCGATAAATTAGAAAAGGTCTCGCCAGTTAATTTTGCAAAACAAATTAATCGCCCAGTGTTACTCGTTCATGGTTCTGATGATAACGTGGTACCTGTTTATCATAGCCGAGAAATGGAAGATGAGCTTAAAGACGAAGGCAAAGACGTTACCTATATTGAGCTTGAAGATGGTGACCACTACTTGTCGCATCAGCCGTATCGAATTAAAACATTGCAAGCGTTTTTAGAGTTCTTCGATAAGAATTTGAAAAACTAAAGAGAAAAGGCGACTTCGGTCGCCTTTTTGAATTAAGTTTCTGGTAAAAACCAAGCACTAATAGCACCTACCAAGCCTAAAAGGCTATAAAATAATATAAGCTCGGCGGTGCTTAAGTACGCATTTAGTAAGCCAACGCTGCCAAGTAACAGTAAGATAACCCCGATCACTGTATTACTAACAGAGACATAGTCTGTACGCTTGTTACCTTCTGCCATATCAACAAGGTAGGTTTTACGGCCAAGGCGTACTCCTTGATGAGCTACAGTGAGTAAAAAATAACACAGTGGTAATAACCAAAACTCATTGAGAGTGGATGGGCTTAAGTAAGCAACCAAATAAACAGCAAAGCCATTAAAAGTAACGAGTATCGCAGCAAGCACTAAAACGCGCCGACTAGATAAATCACTGAGCCTACCCCAAATAGGAGCGGATACTAAGTTTGCTAGTCCTGATAGCGCCATAAACGTAGCAAGCAATGAAAAGTCGAAAGCTTGTTCACTGGCAAGTACGATATAAAAAGGGGCGCTCAAGGCCGAGCACAATAACAATGCACGAGTAATTATAAAATGTGCAAATTGCTTGTCTTGGTAAAGCAGTTTTAGTTTTTTAAGAGCATGTAGCAAACCGTTTTCAGCGCCTTCTGTTGCGCCTTTGTATTCTTTAATACGACTGTAACTAAGCGCTGCGAAAACCCACATAAGCACAGCTAGCATCAGTGCAATATACACTCCATTCTCATAACCAAGACTTTGTAGATACCACAAACCAAGACCGAAGGTGAGTGTTGCAAATCCGGCAAAGCTGGCAGCAAGACCACTTATACCTCCGCGCTGTTGTTTAGGAATAACTTTACCTAATACATCTTTTGCAGCAATAGAGTTAAAGCCGCGAGCAAGGCTAAAAACAATCAAAAGAGCAATAATAGCAAACCCAGCGTTTGTACCTTGCAGCGTTAAAGCACAAACCAACATGCCCACAATACACAAAGCCTGCACAATCGCGCCAATTACCCACACCCACTTTCTGACGGGCAGCTTACGAATGGCACTTGCTATCGCCAGCTGTGGCAACATAGAACCTGATTCACGAATAGGCACAAGCCAAGCAATAAAACTGCTTGGCACATTAATGCTTTGTAACAGCCAAGGCAGGGTTACCTTTGGGTTTAACAAGGCATCGGCAAACTTACTAAATAGTTGGCTCACTAATAAGGTAATAAAATTGCCGGGTACGACTTTACAAGCCGCCTCATCAATTGCTTTGCAGGCACGGGCATCTTCGGTGTTACTAAGGCGTTGGTATATGTCTTCTTTGCTGAGTTTTTTCATATAGTTAGTATTTATGAAAAAGGGCCGTTAAGCCCTTAAAAATCATCTTTAGAGTGGCGTTCAGCTAATTGTTCAGCTTCATCACCCCATGTGCGGTTTACTCGGCGACCACGTTTTACGGCAGGGCGACGTTCGATTTGTTTTGCCCAGCGTATTACATGACTATATGACTCGACATCTAAAAACTCAGCTGCATCATATAAATAGCCAAGCACTAGGCTGCCATACCAAGGCCAAATAGCAATGTCGGCAATTGAGTATTCACTGCCCGCCATATAATCATGGTCACTTAGGTGACGGTTTAACACGTCTAACTGACGTTTAACTTCCATTGTGAAGCGGTCAATCGGATACTGCATTTTATAAGGTGCATAGCTATAAAAATGGCCAAAACCACCGCCTAAGTAGGGGGCAGAACCCATTTGCCAAAACAGCCAATTGCGACATTCTGTTTTACTAGTATGATCGCTTGGGATCAGTGCATCAAACTTCTCTGCTAAGTACTGTAAAATAGCCCCTGACTCAAACACGCGAGTAACAGGTGTAGTACTGTGATCCATTAAGGCTGGAATTTTTGAATTAGGATTTACACTAACAAACCCAGAAGAGAATTGATCACCATCGCCGATCTTAATTAAAAATGCATCGTAGTCGGCTTCATCAATACCTAGCTCTAATAGCTCTTCGAGCATAATGGTGACTTTTTGACCATTCGGTGTTGCAAGTGAGTAGAGTTGAAGGTTGTGTTTACCAACGGGCAAGTCTTGTTCGTGGGTCGCACCTGAGACCGGGCGATTAGTCTTAGCCCATTCACCACCGTTTTCTGCATCCCATTGCCACACTTTAGGTGGCGTATAACTGTCGGTATTACTCATTGAAACTCCCTAAATTGTGCTTTAATGAATGTTATTACGAGATTACCATCCTAGTTGATCAACCTAAGCAAGGGAAGTAGAGTTATAAAATAGTATTATGTCGATATTGTTAACTTGTTAAGTTTAAATAATTTTCAGGAGGCTGTTATGAAAAAGCATGGCTTAGCTATTGGTTTAGAGCGAACAGGCACTACCTTTTACCTTACCTTAAAAGTGGTGGGTAAATTGACTCACGACGATTATTCGACCTTAAAGCCACTGGTTGATAATGCACTTGCTTCGGTGCCTCGGGTCAAAATGAGAGTGTTTGTAGATATAACAGAGCTTGAAGGATGGGAATTACAAGCGGCGTGGGATGATTTTAAATTTGGCTTAAAACATAACAAAGAGTTTTGTCGCATTGCGGTACTGGGTAATAAAAAATGGCAACAAGTTGCTAGTAAAGTTGGTAATTGGTTTACCAGTGGCGAAGTTAAGTATTTTGAAGATGCAACAATCGCTCGCGAATGGCTATATGAACAAGGACATAAGTGACAGACTATAATCAATTAAAGGTCGCAACATTTAATTTATATAATTATTTAGCGCCACCTGACGCATTTTATGATTTTCAGCGTATTTATAGTGCTGAGCAATGGGCCAAAAAGCAGCGCTGGTTGGCCGATTACCTTAAAAATCAGCAGCCAGACATTATTGGCTTTCAAGAAGTGTTCAGTATCAATGAACTGAAACAACAAGTTAACGCAGAGGGTTACCCCTATTTTGCAGTAGTTGATGAGCCAACTGTTATTGATGACTTTATTTATCGCGATCCAGTTGTCGCGATTGCCTCACGTTATAAAATTGTCGATGTAAGTCAGGTTGAGGCAGAGCAAGATGATGCTTTAGCCATGGGCTTAAGCGCTAATTTCAACTTTAGTCGACGCATTATTCGCGCGACACTTGAAGTTCCTCACTTAGGGCACGTCGATTGCTATGTGGTGCACTTTAAATCAAAGCGCAGCATGCTCCATCATCAGGATGATGAAAGCCACAGTGAACAGCAAAACTTAGTTATGCAGTTAAAATCACAAGCTCTTGGGCGCTGGGCATCCAGCATACAGCGTGGCAGTGAAGCCGTATTGTTACTCGTTGAAATCATTAAACGCAGAGCGCACAGCAATAACCCGGTGATTGTAATGGGGGATTTTAATAATGAGTTACACGATGGCGTGCTTAACCACCTAATAGCTGATCATCTTCGCTTTAGCGGTCATAGGCAAAATAGCCCATCTCGTTCAGAGTTTAAACTACAAGATAGTTGGCAACTGTATCAGCGCCATGTTGTAATCGAAAATGATAGAGAAGCAACCCACTATTTTGGCAGTAGCAGCTCAGTGTTTGATTATATTTTGTTATCTCGAGAGTTTGATGCCGGGTTTCAGAGCAGTTTTTTTGAAGTGGTGGATTATCACACCTACGATCAGCACTTGATCAACCCGCAATTTGCCTATGATGATCAAAGCACCGACCATGGCGTTGTGATGGTGACAATGAAGCTGAGAAGCTAGAAGCTTTAAGTTTAAAGCTTCAGATTCTTTTGTTTATCACGTTTTGCCATAATATAGCCGATGAATGCGCCGCTAATTGCGCCGAATAAATGGCTTTCGAATGAAATATGGATGCGCTGCGGAAAGACACCCCAAATTAGGCCGCTGTATAGCACAACAACCGCAATACTGATTAAAATGGCTTTGAATGAGCGGTGCATAATGCCGTAGCAAATTAAGTAGCCCCATAAACCGTATATAACACCACTTAAACCAACATGAATGTTGTTGCGACCAAATAGCCATACTAATAACCCACCAATGAGCGCAGTACCAGTAAATACCAGCCAAAAACGTTTTACGCTAAATTGGCAAACTAGCCATGCAAGAATAGCAAAAGGCACTAGATTACTAAAAAGGTGCGCCCAACCACCATGTAAAAATGGCGCAAAAAACACCCCTGATAGACCTGACATTTGCCTTGGTAAAATCCCTAAACCATTCAAATTGATGCCGGGTAGGGTATTAATTATTTGCAGTACCAAGCACACCAGCATAATGCCTAAAATGGCGAATCGCTTACTACTGATAGGAGGAAGTTTGACAGCTTTTTTTTCAGTCATGATGAGAAGCTCTTAAATCAAGGTGACCGAATGAGTATAACTTATTAAAAGTGAAGGTAAACACCCTGCTAAGCAAGGTGTTTACTAAAGGCTTGGGTTAACCTAATTTGGTAAGTAGTTTTTTCGCAGCAAGCTCTGAACTTGCAGGGTTTTGCCCTGTGATTAGTAGGCCATCTTCAATCGCAAGCTCGCCCCAATCATCGGTTTTTTGATACTGACCACCTTGTTTAATTAACTCATCTTCAACAAGTAATGGCACTACATTGGTAAGTTGTACAGCGTCTTCTTCTGAGTTACTAAAGCCAGTTACTTTTTTATCAAACACAACAGATTTACCAGCTGCATTTTTCGCATTAAGTAATACTGCACTGGCGTGACACACTGCACCCACTGGCTTATCTGAATTAAGAAATTGCTCAATTAAATTGATCGAATCTTGGTTATCAACTAAATCCCATAGCGGACCATGGCCGCCTGGGTAAAACACCGCATCGTAATCACTGGCTTTTACGTCAGCCAGAGGTTTTGTATTAGCCATTAAGGTTTGTGCTGCGCTGTCTTGATCAAAGCGTTTTGTAGCATCAGTTGCAGCATCAGGTGCCGCACTGTTTGGATCAATCGGAGGTTGGCCACCTTTAACAGAGGCTAAAGTTACCTCTGCACCAGCATCAATAAAGGCGTAGTAGGGCGCGGCAAATTCTTCAACCCAAAAGCCCGTTTTATGGCCGGTATCGCCAAGCTCATCGTGTGAAGTAAGTACCATTAAAATTTTCTTAGCTGACATAGTGAATCCCTTTTTTGCTTATTAAACATCGTTAATAACACTATAGGGGTGAAAATCTAGTTAAACAACGCAGATAAATTTGACTTCATTGGTTTAATAATTGATACAATTATTCAGGTTAGATTAGGAGTTTGTATGAAAGTATCGTTTGAGCAATTAAAAAGCATGGTGGTGTTTGCCCATATTGTGCAGCAAGGCAGCTTAACTAAAGCGGCTCAACAACTTGGTTTATCAAGGGCCGTTGTCAGTTACCACTTAAAGAAATTAGAACAGCAATTAAAGCTGACGTTACTTAATCGCTCAACCCGCACCATGACCCTCACCGAAGCAGGGATGGCTTATTACGAACGTTGTCAGGCTATCACCGAGCATGCTGAGGCTGCTAACTTACATCTTGAAAACTTAAAGAGTGAGCCTGTTGGGGTTATTAAATTGAGTTGTCCGGTGAATGTTGGCTTACAACTTGTGGTACCGGCACTGGCCCAGTTTAAGCGTTTGTATCCGAAAATTGATATCGATTTACAGCTCAGTGATGATGTGGTTGATATCATCAAAGAGGGCTATGACTTAGCGATTAGAGGCGTAGCCCTTGAGAGCTCAAATCTACAAGCCACTAAGTTTGCAAGTCTGGCGACCTGCATATGTGGCTCAGTCGATTACTTTACAAAATACCCTATACCAAAGAGCATTGCCGATTTAGCTGAGCATACGTGGGTGGTGTATCAACCAAGTAGTGCCATTGTCACACTCGAAAAAGATAAACGCCGCTATGAGGTGCCTGTTAGTGGTGGCATAAGTACCAATAACGCTGCTGCGCGAACAGCTTTTGTTGAAGCTGGGCATGGTTTAGCGAAGATCCCTGTTTATGATGCACTGCCAAGGATCAAAGCGGGATTGTTACGGACAATCTTAGATGATCACAAAACCTCAGATATTGAGCTTTTTGGGGTGTTCCCGCCAGGGGCGGCGGGAAGTAAAAAATTGCGGGTTTTACTTGATTACTTGAAAGATTATTTTACTAATCAAGTTGCTACTATGACAATTTAAACCAGTGTTCGGTTAAATAAAGCAACGGCTTGTTGATACATGCTGATCGCAAGGGCTGGGTCGTATCGGTCGCCTTCGTCGCGCATAAAGGCATGTTGGGCGTTAACCTCTTGCCACTGGTAATTAATTCCTGTTGCCACCGCTTGTTGGTAAAGTTTAAGGCGGCCTTCTTTTGGTACATGTGGGTCTTGTTTACCCCAAATAAAATGAATTTCACCTTTAATATCTGCCATGCGCTCAAATGAGTTATTACCCGCTTGTGCAGGCAGGGTATCGCTGTGTATATCTGTCGCGTATAAACAAAAAGCGGCCTTGATACTTGGGTTTAATGCAGCGCGGTACGCGAGGTGACCACCAATACATACGCCCATGGCACCTACATTTCCTGTGCAGTAATCTTGCTGACGCGCAAATGCAATTAAAGCGTCAGTATCTGAGTCATGGCTCTCAAGCGGTTTTGCCCATTTGTCGGCATTGCCTTTGTCTTTACCTGCATCATCGTAGGCAAGTACCGTCCCAATAGGATTTAACTCATGAAAAACTTCTGGCACTAATACGACAAAGCCATGACCAGCAAGTATTGCAGCAGAGCGCGCAATCGGTGCTGTTTCTTGGAAGATCTCAGAATAGAAAATAACACACGGGTATTTACCTTCTTCTACAGGACGATAAATACTGGTGCGCATTGCGCCTGTGTTGGTCGCTATGTCGTGGCTATGGTGCTGAATAATCATGTTAATCCTTGTAAAATCGGTTTAGCTAATAATACCTCAGCCCCACCTTTTGGACGAGTCAAAGCCCTTGAAATTTATTGATGCTCAGTTATTTCTTTGAGGCAGGGTACTGCATACAGCTTGCGTAATAGGTAAGAGTAGCAGGCCAGTCAGAGAAAATGGCCATTACACCCACTTGCTTAGCAAGGACGTCTATTACATTCATCATTTGCCCGTCTAGTTTAATCAAGCTGGCAATTGACTGGTAATAATAACCCCCGCCATTATCTAATGGACCAGAGCGCTCTAAACTCCAAGTAATGATGTTCAGCCCGGCTTGTTTAGCTTTAATAGCATAAAGTGAAGGCACAATTTTACCTGACTCATCAAGGCTTAAAAGCATCCACATTGGCGGTGCGATAATGCGTACTCCATCGTTATACAGAGCCTGCATTGATGGCTGCCAAGTTGTTTCATCCATGGCATCAAAGTGTGCTTGCTCATCTCTGCCATCAAGATAAATACTGTTGTTTGCAAATTCAGGGTGATTGTTTAGCCAATACTTCACATCTTCAAGATTAAATGATTGCGGATAAACATCTTGGCTATTCACACCTAAAGCTCGATACTCATCAAGCATTTTTTGCGCATAATCTTGCTGGCTAAAACCGTGAAATGGCATGCTGACTTCTGGGCTTTTTAGCTCGGGTGTCATTTTTACACCTAGTGATTCAAATAACTCAATGCTTTGCTGGTGGGTCATTACGGTGCCACTGTTTGCGTATAAATCAGTGCGCCAGCTTGGTGTGCCTTGCATATACTCTGCGACCGTTTTGGCATTTGCATTGGCACCATCCATTTTAGCTTTTAGGGTTAAAAACTCAGCTTGGGTGATATCGCTGGTGCAGCATTTAGCCTGAGCTGGTTGGCCGTCTTTGGCCGGAGTAAAAGGTTGGCTGCATTTTGCTGCGAGCTCAGGAATCGCTAAAATGTTGGTAGTGGTGTGTAAATCACACTGTGAATGACGACACACGAGTTGTTTGTCTTTAGTAAAGGCGACGTCACATTCAAGTACGCCAGCGCCCATTCTTGCAGCGGCTAAATATGACTCTTTGCTGTGCTCAGGAAACTGCATGGGGGCGCCGCGATGACCAATGACAAAATCAGTTTTGTAAAAAGGGCCATTACCGCATGCCGCAAGTTGCTGCTTTAACGGTCCATCAGGCATATTGTCGATTAAATAGTAAGGCCTAGCACCAACTTGCACTGCCTGCTCATCAGGCAGACTATTACAACCTTGAATAATGAAAACTAAACAACATAAAACTAGTGCGCGCATAACAGCATTCCTCTAATCTAATAGAGTTTAGCCTATCATGACTCCATGGCAGTTTTATTAAGTTTCTGATTTATAATAAGTGCTAATAAGATAATCGCTGCGCCAATGGCAAGCTTGATGATATCAGCATCACGGTTCCAAATAACAATGTTAACGATGATCCCTGCTGGGATCAGTAGGTTATTCATTACGGCCAAGGCACCTACATTGACGATGGTCGCGCCTTTATTCCAAGCGAAATAACCAAGCCCTGAAGCTATCGTGCCTAAGTAAATTAACACGCCCCATTGTGTAGTAGTGGTGGGTAGCTTACTGGTATCACCAAATAAGCCGTAACAAATCAGTGCGACAATTAAAGCACCAATAAAGAACCAAGCAAACACCCGAGAGTGGGGGAGTTGCTCATCTTGCATTAAACGTTTGTAAGTTACTTGCCCAGTGGCAAAGCAAATATTAGCAGCCTGAACCATTAGCATACCAATGAGATAGTTTTCATCGACGCCTTCATAGCGAATAGCAACGGCACCTAAAATAGCTAGCATTGCGGCGAATAAAAACTTGGCATTAAAACGCTTTTCAAGCAAATCGTTTAACAAAGTGATGTAAAGTGGCGTCATTACCGTGAATAGCAGTACCTCGGGCACGCTAAGGTACAAAAACGAATGGTAATAGAAGCTGTACATAACACCAAGCTGTACTGCGCCTATTGCCATGAGCTTTAGTGCTAAGGCTTTAGGGGTTTTACGCCAGTGTAAAAAAGGTAAAAACACGCAAGTTGCCAAGCCAATACGCATTAACACACTAAACCATGCATCCACTTGGCCTGCTAAATAGACACCAATAAGACTAAACGAAAAGGCCCAAAGCAGGGTTACAGCAAATAAGTAGGTCATGTTATTCGAGTTATGTGCAAAAAAGGGCAGTGTATATGAGATGGCTGAAAATTAAAATTGCCCATGACGGATAATACGTGGTCATGGGCAATGGGGGGCTAGGGTTGACTGGCAACAAAGGCTTTTGCTTGTTGCTTTAATAGCTCGAGTGCGTTGCTATCGTAAAACGTGCTGTGCGAGACAACACCGCTTAGTGTTTGTGTGTTACGAATATCAATAAGTGGGTTTTCTGAAAGCAAAATGAGATCGGCTACTTTGCCTTCACTAAGTGCACCGTATTGCTGTTGTTTATTTAAAAACTTAGGCCCCGCAAGAGTTGCAGCTTGCAGTGTTTGCAGTGGTGTTAGGCCATATTCAGTAAAAATACTCAGTTCTTGGTGCAAAGAAAGCCCCGGATAAATATACGAATTTAAAAAGCCTGCATCTGTGCCAGCAATAATGCTCACACCTGCTTGTTGGGCGATAGGGAGTAACTGTGCGGTTTTAACAAAACGCTCTTTGCGCTGTTTGATTTGTGCGGGCATGTCTTTGTTAGCTCTATCGACTCGCCACTGGTAAGTTGCTTTTAAACCTTTACCCAAATAATCTAAAAAAGCATCGTCTTGATGATTATCTTCATCAATGTAAGCCGTTATTTTGCCACCAATCAAGGTGGGCACCACTGCGGTGTTATTGTTGGCAAGAACTGTAAATTTCTCAATGGCTGTTGGTTCATCAAACTGCGCGGTGATAATAGGCAGCGCAGTGCGATAACTTAGCTCTTTTGAGGCAACCTTTGCGGAAATATCTGCTTCGTTTTTAGCTGCAGCTTTAAGCATATAGGTCATATGCTCAATCGCATCAAGACCCGCCTTAGAAACATCAGTCACAGACAACGAAAATGGAATATGACCTGAAATTTTGTAACCCCGCTTTTTAACCTCTTTTACTGCCTTTAGGTAAAGCTCAGGCGTTAAAGCGCTGTCGGTAATTTTGATAAAATCGACGTCCATGCTGTCTAACAGATCCATTGCAGCATGCATTTCTGCGGTTGTTTCTACTTCTAAATCACCGGGCCAAATAGACCCTTTACCTTCTAATTTCGGGCCAGAGGTAAAAATAGTTGGGCCCACTAACTGACCTTGTTTTACTTGTTCACGCCAGCTAAGTACAGATTCACTCAAATCAGCCGCAGCATCACGAACGGTTGTTACGCCATAGGCTAAATACAGTGGCAGTAGCTGTTTATTCTCTTCAATAAGCTCATCACCACCGCCAAAATGGACATGCATATCCCATAAACCAGGCATGACATACTGACCTTTTGCATCAATCAATGTTGAGCTTTGATATTGGCTACTTAAAGGTTTATCACTACGTTTGATGATGATCCCATCGCGAATGGCAAGTGATTGTTTTGCTGTGATATCCCCAGTTTGCATATCAATAATTTGGGCGTTTTCTATCACGATATCGGCGCGCTCATCTGGGGTTGATGAACATGCAGCTAAAGCTGAGCAAAGTCCTAAAAGTAAAGCGTTTTTCATGTGTGAACTCGTGTTTTTCTTTGAGATTAGCAAAAACGAGTTAACTGACAATTGCTTTGAGGTGAATAGGAATAAAAGCGGGGTGAAAATTAAATTAATAACTAAAAAGTATGAGGGTTACCCCTCATACTTTAAATAACGATGTGATTATTCAACTAAACCACGACGCTTTAATAGTGCGTCTGTAGTTGGTTTTTGACCACGGAACTCAATATAGCTTTGCATTAAGTCGCGGCTGTTACCTTTAGATAAAATCTCTTTACGGAAATTGTCACCATTTTCGCGTGTTAAACCACCTTGTTCAGTCATGTGTGCAAACGCATCTGCTGCGAATACTTCAGTCCAAAGATAAGCGTAGTAACCAGCTGAGTAACCCCCAGCAAAAGTGTGGCTAAAGTAGCAAGACTTATAACGTGGTGGTACTGGGTAGTACGCGATACCGTGCTTGTCTAATGCATCATGTTCAAACTTTTGTACGTCTGTGATATCAGCATCAACACCAAATGAGTGCCATTCCATATCAAGCAGTGCCGCCGCTAAATACTCAGTAGTATCGAAGCCTTGGTTGAACTTTTGTGACTCAAGTACTTTTGCAAGTAACTCTTTTGGAATTGGCTCACCTGTTTTGTAGTGCTTGGCGTAGTTTGCAAGTACTGTCGGTTCAATATTCCAGTCTTCGTTTGCTTGTGAAGGGAATTCAACAAAGTCACGTGCAGTCGCTGTACCCGCTAAGCTTGGGTATTTAACATCAGAGAATAAACCGTGTACAGCATGACCAAATTCGTGGAACATCGTTGTTACTTCAGAGAAAGTCATGAGTGTTGGTTGACCTTCAGCTGGCTTAGGAATGTTCAGTGCGTTGTAGATCACAGGCTTGGTGCCTTTTAAACCGCTTTGGCTAACATAGGCGCTCATCCATGCACCACCTCGTTTACCTTCACGTGCATAAGGGTCCATATAGAACAGGCCGATAGCGCTACCGTCTTCATTGAATACTTCAAACACCATCACGTCTTCGTGATAAACAGGCAGATCTTTACGCTCTTTAAAGGTAATGCCATAAAGTTTATTCATCGCAAAGAATAGGCCGTCATGGATCACTGACTGCATTTCAAAGTAAGGTTTAACTAAAGCTGGGTCTAAGTCGTACTTCTGTTGACGAACTTTTTCAGCATAAAACGCCCAGTCCCATGGCTGTAGTGCAAACGTTTCACCTGATTTTTTGATTACTTGCTGGATTTGTTCTGCTTCTGCTTCTGCTTTAGCAACCGCTTTTGGCGCTAAATCATCAAGAATGCCGTAAACGTTTTCAGTTGTTTGTGCCATACGGTTAGTCATCACATATGAAGCCCAATCTTTGTAGCCAAGTAATGCTGCTTTTTCTGCACGTAACTTGGTTTCTTTAATGATAATAGGGCCATTTGTCGCTTGTGCACGCGTTGCAGATGTAGTCCAAATTTTTTCACGTAGCTTGCGGTTTTCAAGGCTTTGTAAGATAGGTTGGCGAGTCGTGTTCACTAGTGTGATCATGTAGCCTTCTTTACCTGCTTTTTTGGCTGCTGCCGCAAGGCTTGCAATTTCGCCTTCAGATAAACCTGCTAACTCGCTTTTATCTTTAACTAAAATCACATCTTCTTTAAATGATTTTAAGATGTTTTGCGAAAACTCAGTTGAAAGCTTGGCAAGCTCTGCGTTTATTTCACGCATTTTTGCTTTTTCAGCTTCAGTTAGTTTTGCACCCGCGTTAACGAATTTTTTGTAGTAGTAATCAACAAGGCGTTGATCTTCAGCATTTAGGGATGATTTGTTGTCGTAAATGCTTTGTACACGAGCAAATAAAGCTTTGTTTAAGTAAATGTCATCAGTGTGAGCTGACATAATCGGCGCCATTTTCGCGGCGATACGTTGGTACTCACTGTCAGAGATTAAACCCGATAAATTAAAAAATGCCGCAGAAGCGCGATCTAATAATTCACCCGAGTATTCCATTGCAACAAGGGTATTTTCGAATGTTGCTGGCTCTGGGTTATTTGCAATCTTTGCAATTTCAGCTTTTTGTTGTGCGATCCCTGCTTCAAACGCTGGCTCATAGTCTTTAGTCGAAAGCTTATCAAACTCTGGTGCCATGTACTGTAAAGGGCTTGGCTTAAAAAGAATGTTTTCAACATTGGCTGTTTGTGTTTCAGCGGCTGTTTCAACTTGAGTTTGAGTGTCAGCTTGTTGTGAACTACAAGCAGATAATAAAAGAACACTAGCAATGGTGGTTGCTACTAAGGTTTTACGCATGAGAGCTCCAAAAATGTGGATAAATCTTCTCTAACTTATCAAATTTATAAGTAGAAAGAAGCAAGTTTGTCGCTTTAATAGGTAAGTATGCCGCAAAAAAGAGTGATTCAGGGATAAAGTGTTTAAAAAGCCATCAAATAAAGGTGATGGCTAGCTTAAATTGAAAATGGCGCTGATTGCCAAATTAGATTTTTGTTAGAGTTAACTGGCATTGATCAGTTGTAGCCCAACACAAACTTTTTCTCTGAACCAAAGTTTTCAGGCATTGCATTACCAAATTCTTTATTGATTAGTGCAAGTGTCTGTTCTTGTTCAGCAAGTAAGTTCAAGATGCGGTTGCGATATTCTAGACTTGATTCAAATAAGTTTAAATCAACCAGTGGTTGTAAAGTGGCAAGTTTTTGTGTGAGTGTCATTTGTGACATTGTGTTCTCCTCATGCTATTCAAAGCCTGCTAAACCTACAAGCTTTACCTATGTATATAGCAGCTATGGGCTAAAAGAGTTAATAATTAGCGCATTTTGCGCATAAAGAACTTAGTATTTACCAAGTTTTACCCTATTATGCCGTGCTAAACTTAGTCAAAACTGAATCAAACTCTCTTTTTACCAGGAATGTTAATTTATGACCTTTGCTGATCTGCAATCTGCATTATCGTTTGTGTTGTTCACCTATAACGACGTGCAAATTACCGTACTTAAAGTAATTCAAGTGCCTCTGGTGCTGTTTTTAATGTGGTTTGTGGTCACATGGATAGGTCGATTAATTAAAAAAGCATTGTTGGCAAAAAACCTAGGGCCAGACACAGTTCATTTATTCACCCGTATTTACCTTGTTGTAACCATCGCGGTGCTGGTGTTTACTTCACTTGAGGTACTCAATATTCCGCTAACGGCGTTTGCATTTGTCTCTGGTGCCATTGCAATCGGTGTTGGTTTTGGTGCGCAAAACATTATCAATAACTTTATTAGTGGTTGGATATTAATGTGGGAGCGACCAATTCGTATTGGTGATTTTTTAGAAGTGGGTACAGCAAAAGGAGTGGTTGAAACTATTAATACTCGTTCAACTCGTATTCGCCGTAACGATGGTGTGCACATGCTAGTACCAAATAGCCACTTGCTAGAGAATACTGTAACAAACTGGACCTTGATTGACCGTAATGCTCGTTCATTTGTGAATGTTGGTGTTGCTTATGGTTCAGACGTGGTGTTGGTTGAAAAGCTGATGAAGCAAATTCTTGATGAGCATCCTGCCATTTTAAAAACACCGGCATCATCTGTGTTATTTGATGACTTTGCGGATAGCTCTTTAACTTTTAGCGCTATTTTTTGGGTGTGTGCCGAATCAGAAGCACCGCTTCGCCAAGTGCGTAGTGAACTGCGTTTTAGCATTTATAAAGTATTTGCTGAAAACAACATTACCATTGCTTTCCCACAGCGCGATATTCATATCGATGGTGAAATTGCCCTAACAAGGCGTAATAGTCAAAAATAAAAAAAGCGGCTTAGCCGCTTTTTTTATGCTTGTTCATTAAGTTTTTTAAGCTTGAAGGCTAGCAACACCATCATAATACCAAACACGATGGCATAGCTTGCAACTAGCCAAAGTAGGGTAATTATGCCCGCACCCGGGTTAAACATCAGGTAACCACCAAAGATAATTGAAATAATACCGCTGCCAATTAGTAGCCATTCGTTAGTTATCTCTTTACGAAGTTTGCTGGCTATTGCAATTTCAATTACCCCTATAGCAATTGCCCAAGCAGCAATAAAGTACAACATTAAAATAGCAGTCACATTCGGTGCAAACAGAGTAACGAGTGCTGCGGCAATTGATATCAAGCCACCTATTAATAGCATCCACCAAAGCGGGTTGTCTTTTTTAGATGCAATTGCAAGCCAGGTTCGAATGGAGCCATCTACAAAGAAGTAAGCGGCAAATATAAACATTAATACGGCTAAAGAGGCTTGAGGTGCAAACCAACCACATAAACCAAAGATAATGGCGATAGCCCCATGAATAAGTAAAGATGACCAATGAGGGATCAGTGAACTTGAGATCTGCATTATATTTTTCCTTTGCTAATGTTCCTTTATAACTAACATTTAGCTGACTGCTTGCATAGGTATTTAATTATTTTTTGAACAGTTATCCAAACCATGCTCTAATTTATAGGATAAAATTTGTAATCGTATTTAATGTTTTTCGAACAAGGAATGATGTGTGAAGAGTTGCGCTAACAAGTTTCCGCTATATTTAGCCAGTTTATCGGTGTGGTTATTGGCATTGTTTTTTAACCCAGTATTCGCTACAACACCTGAAGTAACCGTGAAATCGCTCATCGATAAAGATAGCAAAGAACAGCAAGAAGAAAAAAAGTCCCCCCTTCAAGTTGAAGAAGTAACAACCACTGTCGCTGACCCCAGCGTTGAACAAGATGATGATCAGCCATTTGATGCCTTTGATCGACTCACCCCACGAAGTGCCATGCAAGGTTACTTAAAAGCTGCTCGAAACCGTGACTTTGAACGTGCGAAAAATTACCTTGATTACAGAAACCTGCCGCAAGAGGTGCTAGCTGTAGGTCAATTACAACTTGCAGAAAACCTTTCAGTCGTGCTTGATCGCACGTTATGGGTAGATGTAGATAGCTTAAGTAATAAACCCAAAGGGAAGCAAAAAGAAGATGTGCCAAGCTATCGCGACTTAGTGGGAGAAATTAAAACATCTGAAGGAAAAGTGCAGGTTTTATTACAGCTTGTGCCCGATGAAAAAACAGGTAATCGGATCTGGAAAATCTCTAACGCTACCGTTAGTCAAATACCTCTTTTAACCAAGGAGTTTGGCTATAACTTGATTGGGGAATGGTTATATAAGCATTTGCCTGATTTAGAATTTTTAGGCGTAATGTTATGGCAATGGATCTATTTTGCTTTTTCATTTGTGTTGTTTTTAGTTGCAGCGATTGTCATTACTCGGCTAATTACTTTTGTGCTTGGACATAAAAAGGTAGCGGTTGAAGACGACGTCTTGAGCTTTGTTAATGGTCCTATTTGTTTATTACTTGCAGTATTACTGTCACGTTCATTAAGCGATCAGTCTAATGTCACTATTGCGGTGATGGCTCTATTTCATGGTGCAACTGTGTTACTTATTGCCTGGGGATGGGTGTGTTTGCGCGCTGTTGATTTAGCAAAGCATAGGTTAAGCCAACGCTTTATAAATCAAGATAAACCACAAGCTGTATTTTTATTGAGACCTGTTAGTAATGTTGTAAAAACGACGATCGTTATTTCGTTGCTATTTGTGTGGTTTGAGAATCTAGGCTTCAATGCAACAACCTTATTAGCAGGTTTAGGCATTGGCGGCCTTGCCATTGCTTTGGCTGCGCAAAAAACAGTCGAGAACATTATAGCGGCTATTACAATTTACATTTCGGCTCCGGTTAAAATTGGTAGTTTGTGCAAATTTGGTAATCATCTTGGTACGATTGAAGAAATAGGGCTAAGGGCTACGCGTATCCGCACCCTTGATCGCTCTGTTATATATGTTGCTAATGCTAAATTTATTGATATGCAGCTTGAGAATATTTCTGAGCGTGAGCGTATTTCTTATCGACCTAAACTGATGCTTAGCGCTAATACCCAACAGCAAAACTTACAAGCTTTTATGACAGCCCTTCGTGAGCTTTTAGAGCAGCACCAGCATATTGCATTTGAACCTTGTAGAGTGCGTTTTAAAGGGTTTACACCTTGGGCTTTACAAATTGATGTACTAAGCTACGTAGAAACGGTTGACTTTGCATTTTATATGGAAGTAATTGAAGAGTTAAACCTTGCTATTCTAGGATTATTAAATGAGCATAATTGTGAATTGGCTAATCCAGAATTCGCGCGTGTTGGTGAATAGTTACTGAAAAAGGGTTAAATGAAAGTGGCTCTCATCTGTACACAATGCCTACACATTGTCGTGATTATTTGCACAGGACATATGTCCGCTTTATTGAAAAATAATTGCATAAAATCTTCTAAATGCGGCGATGTTGCCGCTAATTGTTGTAAAAAATTTGTATATTTATAATTTTTAATGCAGTAAAAGTGTCATAAAGTGTTATAATCGTCAGCGTTCGTTCAGCCTCTTTACCTCGTTTTGCACTCTCGATTAAGAGGTCCGCGCAGCTTATTACAAGGCGCGAAAAATTGGCCGAGCCCGTCAAATGAATTGACGCAACATCATCACCGTTGAATAAGAGTGCATAAAAAAGGTTAAAACCCGACATGAAAGCAATGAAAAGATCTACGTTAGCAACACTTATCAATGCAACGTTGTTCTCTGCCGTAGCAGGTACTTCATTTTCAACTCTTGCTGCAGACGAAGCACCAGCAGCAAAAAACAACCAATTAGAAGTTATTCAAATCACTGCACGTAAACGTGTAGAGAATGCACAGGAAGTACCTGTAGCAGTATCTGCACTACAAGGTGACAGTTTAGACGCTTATAGCTCAGCTGGTATGGATATTCGTTTTATGAACGCGAAAATCCCAAGCCTATCAATCGAATCTTCGTTTGGTCGTTCTTTCCCACGCTTTTATGTTCGTGGTCTAGGTAACACTGACTTTGACCTAAATGCCTCTCAACCAGTTTCGCTAGTTGTAGACGAAGTTGTTCAAGAGAACGCAATTTTAAAAGGTTTCCCTGTATTTGACGTAGCACGTGTAGAAGTTCTACGTGGTCCACAAGGTACTTTATTCGGTCGTAATACACCGGCTGGCCTTGTTAAATTTGATACAGTAAAACCATCACAAGAATTTGATGGCTATGGCTCAGTTTCTTACGGTAGCCGTGGCGCAGTTGATTTTGAAGGTGCTGTTGGCGGTGGCTTAACAGACCGTTTATCAACACGTGTTTCTGTACTTTGGCAAGAAAAAGACGATTATATCGATAACCGTGCACCAGGTTTTGAGCAAAATGACGTATTAGGTGGTTACACTGAGAAAGCGGCACGTGTCCAATTCTTATATGAAGGCGACGATTTCACGGGTCTTTTCAACTACCATGTACGTGATATGGATGGTACGCCAATCGCATTCCGTGGTAACGCTATCAAAGCAGGCACAAACGATTTAGCTGATAACTACGAGCACGACGTGGTTTACCACGATGCTGCTTCTCGTGCGACACAGCAAGTTGAATCTCAAGGCGCAAGCTTAAAGCTTGAGTGGGATATCAACGATTTAACTCTTACGTCAATCTCTGCATGGGAAAGTGCTGAAATCTATTCTCGCGCTGACATCGACGGTGGTTACGGTGCAAGCTACTTACCAGATATGGGCCCAGGTTTTATCCCGTTCTACTCTGAAAGTGCTGACGGTATTCCAGATCAAGACCAATACACGCAAGAACTTCGTTTATCTAGCAACTATGCTGGCGACGTTAACTTCCAAGTAGGTGTTTTCTACTTTGACGAAGCGCTAACAATCGAAAACTTCAGCTACGACACTTATGGTTCAACGCCAGGTGAGTTAAACGGCTATGTTATCCAGCAACAAGATACTAAAGCGTGGGCGGTATTCGGTTCATTAGATTACACAATCACTGACGACTTAAAAATCACTGCGGGTCTTCGTTACTCAGATGACGAAAAAGAGTTCTCTGCAAACCGTACTTTAAGCCCTGCAGGTGGCGGTGCGTTATTCCTAACAGAAAACCCAAGTGACGACCACGTTAGCTGGGATTTATCTGCTAACTACAAGATCAACGATGACGTAAACTGGTACGCGCGTGTTGCTAACAGCTTCCGTGCTCCAAGTATTCAAGGTCGTATCTTATTCGGTGACGAAGTAACTGTTGCTGAGTCTGAAACTGTGACGTCTTTCGAAACAGGTATCAAATCTGACGTACTTGACGGCCAAGGTCGTGTAAACGCAACAGTGTTCTACTACACAATGGATGACCAACAATTAACAGCTGTAGGTGGTGGTGCAAACTTCAACCGCTTAGTTAATGCTGATAAGACAACTGGTTACGGTTTCGAGTTAGACACTGAGTGGGTATTAACTGACAACCTAAACGCTACATTTAACTTAAGCTACAATAACACTGAGCTTAAAGATAAAGACTTAGCCGTTGACGTATGTGCACAGTGTACTGTTACAAACTCATTAAACAGCGCAGGTCAAGCTGTCCTTGATGGTAACAGCTTACCGCACGCACCTGAGTGGATCTCAAACTTAACTTTACGTTATAGCCGCGAAGTTGCTGACGGTGAATTCTTCACTTACGCTGATGTGTCTTACCGTAGCGAAATCAACTACTTCTTATATGAGTCAGTTGAGTTTGAAGGCAAGCCATTAACTGAAGTTGGTTTACGTGCAGGTTATGCTTGGGCAGAAGGCGACTACGAATATGAAGTGTCAGCATTCGTACGTAACATGTTCGACGAGCAGCAATCAATCGGTGCTATCGACTTTAATAACAACACAGCAATGGTGAACGAAGAGCGTTACATCGGTGCTGAGTTCAAAGTAAGCTTCTTCTAAGCTGAAATTAAAAGCCTATTAAAACCCGCTGTATAGCGGGTTTTTTCGTTTATAATCGCGTTTGTAACTGCTAAAGTGGCAGGATTAATTTAAGAGAAGAGAATTTCTATGGCTGGATTTTGGAACTACCGCGTTATTTTTTGTGAAGCAACAAAGGATGAAGCGGCACAATATCAAATTCATGAAGTTGAATATAACCTCAATGGTAAAGTAACCAATTGGTCTGAAACAGGAGCTGCTCCGTTTGGTCACACTGTTGAAGAACTAGAAGCAGATGCTGAGCGTTTAAAAACGGCTTTTTCTAAACCGATTTTAAAAGTAGTTAGAAAGCAACGAGGCTATGAGCTGGTCGATGTAGAAACAGGTGAAGAAGCGTTTGCTGAACCTCCGGCAGGCTTAACCGAGTAATTATATTGAATTATTTAAAGGTGCCATAGGCACCTTTTAGTTTTTAGATCGTAAAAGGAATGAGGATGACTTTAAAAGCGGTTTTGTTTGATATGGATGGCACTTTGGTAGATTCAGAAAGTGTGCATTTTAATATTTGGAACGACTTATTAGCGCCTTTTGGTGTGCAATATGATGAGACTACGTTTTGTCAGCGCTTTTCTGGTAGGCCAACCCTTGAAGCAGCTAAAGAGGTTGTTACCAACTATCAACTTAACATCAGTCCAGAGCAGCTAACAGATGATAAATATGCTGCATTTGGCCGTTTTGTCAGTACAAACTTACCAACTTTCATGCCGCACGCAAAAGCAGTGCTAGAGCAAGTAAAAGCCAGTGGTTTAAAAATGGCATTAGTAACAGGCAGTGCCAAAGATGAAGCCTATCCTATTTTAAAAGGCTACGGCATTTTTGATTGGTTTGATTGTGTGGTTACCAAAGATGATGTTAATAATCCTAAACCTGCTGGCGATCCATATCAACTCGCTCTTGATACGTTAAATATCACGGCCAATGAAGCCGTCGCAGTCGAGGATACGTTTACCGGTGTTACAGCCGCTAGCAACGCTGGTGTTGCTGTGTATGCAGTGCCTAATCACTTTACCCAAGAGCATGATTTTAGCAAAGCAGCTGGAGTGTTTAGTGATTTGCATGAATTTTATAATTGGCTAGAAACTAAACTATAATTAAACGGCTATTGCTAAACAGTTATTTTTAAGCAGTAATAACCAGTTAAAACTCAGAAATTTGCAAGGAAGCAATGATGGTTATGTTCACTCGTGCATTGGTATGCGCAATCTCGTTACTTTTGGCTTTCTCAGTAAAAGCTCAACAAGCTCCCTCAGTACTTTTGGCAAACGTCTATGAAGCCGAAAAGGTTAATGTATCTGACTATTTAGTTAGTGAAAAATATGATGGTGTACGTGCCATATGGACAGGTAAGCAATTAATTACCCGTAATGGTAACCCTATTAATGCTCCAACCTGGTTTATTGCGCCACTGCCTGATATATGGTTGGATGGTGAACTTTGGACCAAGCATCAAGATTTTGCCAACGTCAGTGGTATTGTGCGATCGCAGCAACCTGTTGATAGCGAATGGCAGACCGTTAGCTATCTAATTTTCGATATGCCAAATGCCGAGTTACCATTTAGTAAACGCTATGAAAACTATTCACGGCTAGTTAGACAGCTAAATAGCCCCCATATAAAAGCAGTTGAACAGAAGCACTTTGATAATAATCAACAGCTTAGTATGTTTATGGATGAGTTGATTGCACAAGGTGCCGAAGGCGTTATGCTGCACTTAGCAAAAGCGGAACACACAGCGGGGCGCAGCAATGTACTGTTAAAATTGAAGCCTTACCTGGATGCTGAGGCTGTTGTTATTGAACACATAGCAGGAAAAGGTAAATATAAAAATATGCTTGGGGCGCTAAAAGTACGCAACAATGAAGGGATTGAATTTAAAATTGGCTCTGGATTTTCTGATCTGCAAAGAAAGTCTCCTCCAGCGATTGGCAGTACGATTACTTATAAATATCATGGTTTTACAAAAAATGGCTTGCCACGCTTTGCCAGCTTTTTACACGAAAGGCCATAGCGTCATTCAAAAATGGCCGCGACTGTGTTAAATTTCGCGGCCTTTTTAATGATGTATAGGTGGTAGTATGTTTGCAGGCTTTGATTATGGTAGTTCAAATTGTGCAATCGGTGTTTTAGATAACGAGCAACAAGTGTCTTTAGTACCGCTTGAGCAAGGCAAACAGTATTTACCATCAACCCTTTATACTCATCACAGTGCGTTGGTTGTTGATTTTGTCGCAAAACACCTTGCTGGCAGCTCATTTGAGCACGATTTTAAAACTGAGCGTCAAGCGCTTTTAAATACCATTCCCCGCATTAAATCAGATTTAGATATTCAAGCTGGAGATGACACCTTATTCATTGGTCGTGAAGCTATTAGCGAGTATGTGCAATTTCCTGAGGAAGGTTATTTTGTAAAATCGCCAAAGTCGTTCTTTGGCGCAGTGGGCTTAAAGCAAGGGCAAATTAATTTCTTTGAAGACATTGCTACGGCGATGATTTTAAAAATAAAACAACGCGCTGAGCAATCACTGCAAGAGTCATTAACAGAAACGGTAATTGGGCGACCGGTAAACTTTCAATCAGTAGGTGGTGAAGAGTCTAATCAACAAGCGCTGGGTATATTAGAGCGAGCGGCAAAACGTGCTGGCTTTAAAGAGGTTTCATTTTTATATGAGCCATTAGCGGCAGGGATTGATTATGAAACCTCATTGCAGCAAGACCAAAAAGTATTGGTTGTCGATATTGGCGGGGGGACCAGCGACTGTTCATTCGTACAAATGGGACCAAGCTTCCGTCAAAAACAGTGTCGTGACAATGACTTTTTAGCTCACAGTGGTAAGCGTGTGGGAGGGAATGATTTAGATATTGCGCTGAGTTTTCATGGTTTAATGCCATTGCTTGGTTTAGGCACAGAGTTTAAATCTGGGCTGCCATTACCTAATCAACCGTTTTGGCAAGCATGTAAAATCAATGATGTGAATCTACAAAGCCAGTTTTATAGCGATGCCCATCATCGTGAATTATTGACCCAGCTGCGTGAAGTTAAAGAGCCAGCGCTATTTAAACGCTTAATTCAATTGCAGCAAAATAAGCAAGGTCACCAATTGGTGCAGCAAGGCGAAGCGGCAAAAATTGCATTGTCGTCAGCGAATGAATTTACCACAGACTTGCATTTCTTAGATTCTGAATTAACTCAGTGTTTGACCTTAAATGATTTAGCCTTAGCTGTTGATGACTCGATAAGCCAAATAGTTAGCTTAGCTAAACAAGCGATTAAAGAGGCAGGCACAACGCCAGATGTCATTTACTTAACGGGTGGTAGTGCGCAATCACCTCTGATCAAGGCCGCGTTAAAATCCCATTTAGGTGATATTACTATGCTGAACGGGGATCACTTTGGTAGTGTTACTGCAGGTTTAACTAAGTGGGCGCAAAAGCTTTATAGCTAATAGCCCCCACTTTGAGATATCGACTTTAAGAATTAAAGAGTCACTTGGCGCGTTGCGAGGTATTTTTCGTAATCTGGCAGCGTGCGGCACAGCTCTGTTTCCATCATAGGTGAGCTTAATAGCATATCGGCACTGACTTCATTACAGGCAACAGGAATATTCCAAACAGCAGCTAAACGTAATAATGCTTTCACATCAGGGTCGTGTGGCTGTGATGCAAGTGGATCCCAGAAAAATACCAACATATGCACTTCATGCTCAGCAATTTTAGCGCCGAGTTGCTGATCGCCACCCATTGGGCCACTTAATAGCTTTATCACTTCAAGCCCTGTAGTGCGCTCAATTAAATGACCCGTTGTGCCAGTACCGTAAAGGGTGTGCTTACTTAAAACATCTTGATGCTTTTCACACCAAGCTTGCAGCGCTGCTTTTTTACCATCGTGGGCAACGAGGGCTATATTTTTTTTGGCGGGGAGGGCTTGTTGTTTTTGTTCCATAAGTGCTCTTATATCAATAGGTTAATTGCTAAGGCAATAAATACTATGCCCGTGATCCGATCAATCCAAATTTGGGTTTGTGGATGCTCACGAAAATAGCTGGCTATCTTATCGCCGAAATAAATATACGTGCAGTCGATTGGAAAAGCAAAAAGCGGGTAGAGTAAACCAAAAAAAGCGAGCTGAAAGGTCGTTGAAGATAAACTTGGATCAACAAACTGTGGAATGAACGCAATAAAAAATAAGGCTACTTTGGGATTGAGGACCTCAGTCATCATCGCTTGAAACATCACATTTTGCTTTTTACTGGTGCTCACATGAGGTTTATCTTCACAGTGCGGTTCTGGCTGACTAAAGGTGTCCTTTAGTGTGATGATACCTAAATAACAAAGATAGGCGGCACCAAGGTATTGTACCGTTGTATACGCGACACTAGAGGCTTTAAGAATTGCGGTTAAGCCTACGACTGCAAAAAAGGTATGCACAACGCCACCGAGTGCAAAGCCAAAGGCACTTTGCATTCCGGCTTTACGGCCATTGGCAAAAGTTTGCGCCATTAAAAATGCATTAGAAGGGCCGGGGGCTACGGCAATTAAAAAACTGGCGCCTAAAAACGACAGTAACGATTCTGGATTGATCATTGGCACAAATTAAAAAAGCTAGGTAGCTGATTTTAACAAGCTTATTAAAAAAGAAAAAGCGGGCATTAATGCCCGCTCATATTGGTTTGGGGAAAGTTTTAAAAGACCACAGTGCTATTGTTTGAACAAACAGTTGTGCTTTGTGCTTCACATACTTGGTATGTGTAACTACCACCGCCTTTTGTTGTGATGGTATCTGTGTAGCTATTTGTGTTTGCTACAGAACCTACCAAAGTACCATTACGGTATACATCAACAGTACTAGTCGCTGCGCCACTCCAGCTTAAATCAACATAGGCTGTGCCTTTTGATTTATAACCAGATGCTGAAAGGCTAACTTCATCACCACCCGGTGTTGGATCGCCACCATTATTGCCGCCAGCACAGCCATTTGCAGTTAAATATGCATCTGCATCGGCTGCTTTAACAATACCGTGACCAAAGTACACATCGTGGCCAGCTGCGCCTTGGTCTTGTGCTGTTGCTTTTAATGCGTCACGAATTTCTGTACCTGTACACTCAGGGTGATTTGACCAAACGAGTGCTGCGATACCTGAAACGGCAGGTGTTGCCATTGATGTACCACTCATGAAACCGTAGTCACTAGTACCGATGGTAATATCAATCGTTGTACTTGCAAGCAGCGCTGAACGGTCTTCAAGTGCAGCACCTACAGCAGGAATTGTTGTATCGTTGGTATCACCTAATGTAGCGTATAACATGCCCGCTTCGTTATTGATGATAACAGCACCAATACCACCTGAGTTTTCACAGTTATTTACTTTGTCATAGAATGAGATATTACCGCGGTCAATCATACAGATTTTACCAGCTGCACCAGAATCAATGCTCTCAGCAGTACCCATGTAATAGGCAGTACCAGATGCATTACCTGAGTTTTCCATTGACGATGTTGCAAAGCCCGCGCCATCAGCTGCTAAGCTTGCAGAAGTTGCCATGCCTGCAGGGTAAGTAGACAGTGTATCAACACCACCTGCTGTCACTTCAACGCAGATAGTTTCATCTGTAGTAGCGCGTTTACCACGACCAGATGTACAGCTAGGAAATTGCGAGAAATCTGCAATTTGATTGTTCGCATCATTTGCACCAACCATCATTACAGATGAATAACCAGCAGGGTACGAGCGTACGCTGTTACCATCGTTACCCGCCGCAGCAACTACAAGACCGCCTGCATTAGTGAAATTAGCAAAGGCGTTAGACTCTGTGCTATTTGCACCACCACCACCTAAGCTCATGCTGATGATATTTGCGCCTGCTTGAGAACATAAATCTGCTGCATGTGCTAAATCAGAAGAATAACCCCAACCTTCGGCATTGAATACTTTGATGATATGCATTGCAACACCCGGTGCCATACCCACCACACCGATATTGTTATCTGCAGCACCAATTGTACCTGCTACGTGAGTACCATGAGGGCCACCATTGTCATACCAGTTACCTGTGCCACTATCGTTGTCACCCGTGATATTACCCCAAATGAAGTCAGGGTTTGATGCATCAAGACCTGAGTCAATAACACACACCTTCATGCCCGCATTAGCATCAAAGGTTACTAGGTCAGCTTGTGATTGGTAAACTGCGTAAGGCGTTAATTGCTGCTGCATTGCATTACCAGCATCATCGTTATAAAGCGCCATTGGTACACGTTTTTGGTCTTCTTCAATCAGTTTGATATGTGGGTTATTAAGCAAGCCTTTAATGCTTGCTAAATCTTGACCGGTAAATTGTGCAGCAATAAAGCCATTACCGTCGACTTTTATATCACCGCCGAGTTTTTTAGCGAGTGCTTTAACTACGCCTTTTTTGTTGTTATCTACTTGGATGATGAAGCGATCGTTTGCTGCATTTGCTGTACCCGCAGCACAAAGGCCACTTAGGATTAGAGCTAAAGCTAATTTATTCTTTTTCATAAATAGTATCCCTGACATATTGTTTGGTTAACTTTGTGTTAACGAGTCTAAACAATAAATTAACTAAAGTATGGGTACAAGGTAAATTACTCAGAAAAACGGAACAATTTATTCTATAAAAAGGCTTTTTATAGTTTATTGGTATAACAGGAAGTCTAAACGGGTAAATAAAGTATAACAATTCTCATTTACCCGTATTTAATATAAAAGTGCGGGTGAACTTTTTTATGATAGTTGCTTATACCTAAATAATAGATACGCAAATGGTATGAGCAATAAAAAGTGTACCCCAATCAGTGATGGGGTTGTTAAATTTAGAAACTGTGTAAGAAATACCAGTAAGCTGGCACCACTCATTTGCATTACACCAATAAGAGCTGAAGCGGTGCCTGCTTGTTTCGAAAACATACTTAATGCGCGACCAGCTGATGAGCCGAGCGTAAGTGCAAAGCCAAATGCAGCAATAAACATAGGAAACATTAATGCCAGAGCAGTGCGTTGTTGGTTTAGTGCCAACATTAAGACACCAGATATAACAAGTAATAAGAGACCTGCTTTTAATGCGCGCTTTGGTTGACGTTTGATGTACAGCGGCATAATAAAGCTGGCAACAATGCTTAATACCGCATTACAAGTAAACCAGAATGTAAAGTCGCTAACACTGCCTCCTAATTCAGTAATAAGCCAACCAGGTGCTAATGTTACAAACACTAATATAGCCGACATAGTTACCAAACAAATTAAGCTATGAAATAAAAACAAAGGTGTGCTAATAATCGGAATAAATCGACGTAAATCAAGCAGGTGGCCGCTGTAAATGCTGTCTGCAGGGCGTGTTTCTTTGTACATTAACAAAGTTATGAATAAACCAATTAGCGCAAAGCCAGCCATGAATAAAAAGTTCATGCGCCAACCAAACTGTACTGTGAGCCAAGCACCGAGAATAGGCGCAAGAGCGGGAATAAAGCAGACAATACCATTGAGATAAGTAATGATTTGGCCACTTCGTTCACTACCAAACCTATCTCTTACGATGGCAAATGCCACTACAAACGTAGCGCAAGCTCCTAAACCTTGTAAGGCCCTTGCTACCATAAGGCTTGCAAAATCAGGTGCCAGATAAGCGCCAAAAGCAGCTAAACCATAGATTATGACACCTGCTAAAGCCACGGGTTTACGACCGAATTTATCAGCTAAAGGGCCAGCAATGAGTTGGCCAAGCCCTACAGTTAACATAAATATGGCTACAGTTTGTTGTACTTGCTTTTCTGAAGCATTGAACTGTTCAGCAATAGTAGGAAATGCTGGAAGGTAAATATCTATTGCTAATGGACTAAAGATAACCAGAAGGCCCAGGATGAATAATAGACTTAGGTTTTTGTGCTGGGGTGACTGCATTCGCTCTCCTTTAAAACGGTATTTTATGTGCCCCTAAAGGAAAAGAAAAGCATTCACTTAGCGAAATGTGTAATCATTAAAACTGCTTACAAAAATTTTCCATTTCGCTATCTGGTCTGATGTGTTAGATTTTTATCTCACATCATAAAAATAATGGATAAACGTCGTGAGCTCACAATCATCATTATTAAAAATCTGGTCGAAGTGCCAGTCATTACCAAAAGGGAAGTGGTTATTTAGTAAAGCGGTGTGTTTTAAAGCCCCTTATTTTGGCTCAATAAAACCATTGATCACAGAGTTGTCAGCAGGGTACTGCAGCGCAATCGTTAAAAATCGCCGAGCAATTCATAATCATATTGGTACTATCCATGCCATTGCCCAGTGTAATGTAGCAGAGCTTTGCGCAGGCTTAATGGTGGATGCAACTGTGCCTGCCAAAACACATCGTTGGATCCCAAAGGGGATGACGGTAAATTATTTAGCGAAAATTGATACTGATATGCGTGCAGTCGCACAGATTGAGGTGCCAAACGAGTGGTTAGATAAGCTAGATATCGTTGTCCCGGTGAAGGTTTATAATAGCCGCGATGAGTTAGTGTTCACCGCGGATATTACGATGTATGTAACGGCTAAAAAACGTTAAGACTTATCAGCGGCTTGTTTGTTCACAAACGACAAGTCGTTGCTATCGTCAGGGAGTATTGATGGGCTACTTTCATCGCTTGAGCTTGGCTTGATAGGAGCAATTTTGTCTTCTTCATGACGATGCTTTAAGCTGCCTTCGATATTGGCACCTGCTTCAATACTTAATGTATCGTGAAACACATCACCGTGAACTTGAGCCGTACTTTCTATGGTTACCTTATTCGCAATCAAGGAGCCAATGATCTTGCCTTTTATTACGACACTATCTGCTTCTATAAGACCTTCAACCATGCCTGTTAGGCCAATAACAAGATGTTTTACTCTTAAATCACCGTCAATACGACCATCAAGTTGAACTTCACCTTGGCTTACTAAAGTGCCAGTTAAGCGAACATCTTCTGCAATAATAGAGGGAGTATGGTTTGTTCTTTTTAAAGTAGAGCTAGTTGAGCTAGCTGGAGCTTGTTTTTTTTTACCGAACACGAGAAAGCGCCTTTGTTATTTTAACTGGGTTGACATGCTTGCCATTTACTAAAACTTCGTAATGTAAATGAGTACTTGTACTGCGACCTGTACTACCCATTAAGCCAATAACGTCATCTTTATTAACTGTTTGGCCTTTTTTTACTTTGATTTTATTTAGGTGGCCAAAACGTGTGACAAAACCGTTTTTATGCTGAAGTTCAATAAAGTTGCCGTAGCCACCGTTTCTTCCTGCGCGAAGTACGGTTGCATCTGCGGGGGCAAAAATTTCGGTTTTATGCCAGCCAGCTAAATCAACCCCTTTATGAAATGCTCGACGGCCATTCATTGGATCTTTTCTCAGACCAAAGCTACTGGATATATAATAATCTGCAGCAGGGAGGGTTTGCGGTAATTCACTTAACAGATTTTCAAGGTTATTAAGCGCTAGCAATTTATCTGCAATCGTTAGAAATTCAGCGGGAATTTTTGACTCGTCAAATAAATCTAAAGGACCACCTTGGGCTGTGTCGCTTTCGTCAGTTGCGCTTCGGACAAGCGCATCATTAAGCCCTGCACCTTCAAGCATTGCTAAAATTTCTTGATGGCGTTGTTGGATTTGTTGCTCAAGCATGCCAAAAGTGTAGTTATAGCTTTTATCAAGTCGTGCTATACGCTCTGAAAAGCTCTCAAGTTGCATTGCTTGTTTAGGGTGTTCATCTTCTAACGGTGCATGAAACTCTTCGGCATGTTCTTTAATTGGGAGCAGTACCGGCTCGATACCGCCCTCAGGAGTGGTTTTATTGATTGATTCAGGTAATGACTCAATCATGCTTTGTAATAACGCTTGTTTTTGCTCTAGAATGGCCAACTGTTCTACTTGTTTTTGGTATGTAAGCTGTTGTTGAGCATGCTTTTTTTGCCATTCTTGTTGCTTGCTAAGTTGTGATTGTTCAATGCTGGATATTTGATCGGCTTGCGAAATGATTTGCAGCGTCGAAATGCTTAACCAAGCAACTGCTGTTAATACAATTAAAAACGTCGTTAGTTGTAACCAAGGCGCAAGGATAAGGTGCTTTACTTCGCCGTTCTGACGGATCAACAGCTGTCTAGCTGGAAAAAACGTGCGATAAAAAGACTTAAGTTTAACTAACATAGCGTATAAAAAATGACTAATAACCGAGTTAAGATAGCAATATGATTCAAAAAAGCTAGCAAAAATTTGTAACCCAGTTATAAAAAATGCAAAAAAAAGGGCAAAAATTGCCCTTATAACAAATAATTACTTTTATTTTGCAGGTAACACTGTACCTTCAACTGAACCAAAGCCAATGCGTGCAAAACCGTCTTTTTCACACCAACCACGCATAATTACGTTATCGCCGTCTTCTAAGAAAGTACGTTGCTCGCCATTCGCTAGAGTGATCTTTTCTTTACCACCGCGAGATAGCTCTAATAATGAACCGGCTTCTTCATGCTCAGGACCAGACTGCGTGCCCGAACCTAACATATCGCCCGGTTGGAAGTTACAGCCATTTACTGTGTGGTGAGCGACCATTTGCGCAACTGTCCAGTAAGAGTGCTTGAAGCTTGATTTAGATACCTGTGTTGGCGCTTCACCAGCTGCACGCATCTTTTCAGTTTCAATTTGCACATCCATTTTGATATCGAATGCACCAAACTCACGGTTATGAGCTGACTCTAAATAGTCCATTGGTTGAGGATCGTTTTCGTCACGTGTCCAGTTTGTTCTAAATGGTGCCAGTGCTTCTGTTGTAACAATCCAAGGTGATACTGTCGAAGCGAAGTTTTTCGCAAGGAATGGACCTAATGGTTGATATTCCCACGCTTGTAAGTCACGCGCAGACCAGTCATTAAATACACAGAAACCAAATACGTGGTTTTCAGCGTTTTCAATGGCAATTGCATCACCTAATTCATTACCTTTACCAAGGTAAATACCTAGTTCAAGTTCGTAGTCTAGGCGTTTACAAGGGCCGAATGAAGGTACGTCAGCATCAGGAGCTTTGGTTTGACCGTTAGGACGGTGGAACGTTTGACCTGATACATCAATTGACGATGAACGGCCGTGATAACCAATTGGTACCCATTTGTAGTTAGGTAAAAGAGGGTTATCTGGGCGGAACAGACTACCTACTGCTGTTGCGTGGTAAATAGAAGTATAAAAGTCAGTGTAATCACCAATGCGACACGGTAGCGCAAATTCGATGTCTGCTTGAGCAATAAGCGCTTCGCTTAATTGTGCTTGCTCACTGGCACCCTCACGGAGTGCTTTTGATAGGGCAAGACGAAGTGCAGACCAATACTGCTGACCAAGGCCCATAAATTCATTTAATGTAGCTTGGCTTGCTGCTTTAACAGCAACCTGTGCATCACCAGAGAATAAACCAAGTTCGTTTACTTTCGCTAAATCGATAACTTGGTCACCAATTGCTACAGCGCCACGGAACGCTTCGTCTGAATTTTTACGACGTACTTCTGCAAAAGGAAGGTTTTGAATTGGGAAGTCACAGTTCGCTTCGTTAGCAGATGCAACCCAGCTTTTTAAATTAATATCGTGGGTTTCGTTAATTAGGCTCATACTCTTTCCTTATTTGTTCGCGCTGATTTGTTAGTTATCTATATGGAGGCAATCAACGCAATTTAAACAGTTACTTTAAAAACAGAATTCAAAACGAGAAAAAGCAGCGTGTGAATATACCCAAACCACACGCTGCTTTTTATTCACTATGATGATTTAGATTACACCACGGCGCTCTTGATCACGTTCGATTGATTCGAAAAGCGCTTGGAAGTTACCTTCACCGAAACCGCCGTCATCTACACGTTGGATCATCTCGATGAAGATAGGACCGAATAGGTTCTTTGAGAAGATTTGCAGTAGGTAACAGTTTTCGCTTTGGCTATCTACTAGGATTTGATGCTTACGGATCTTCTCTTTGTCTTCTTTAACCCAAGGCACACGGTCAAAAATGGTGTCGTAGTACTCAGGGATGATATCAAGCGTCGCAATCGTTGATTGGTCAAGCTTATCAAGTGAGCTTACTAGGTCATTAGTAAGGAATGCTAAATGCTGTACACCCGGACCATTGTACTCATTTAAGTACTCATCGATTTGGTTGTTGTTGTTATCTTTACCTTCGTTGATCGGAATCGAGAAAGTGCCGCACGGTGATTTAAGTGCGTAAGATAATAACGCTGTTTTTTGACCTTTAATGTCGAAGTAACGTACTTCAGTAAAACCAAATACGTCTTTATAGAAGTTAGCCCATGTTTCCATCGTACCTTTGTAAACGTTATTGGTTAAATGGTCGATACGGATGAAGCCTTTGTCTTCAACAATGTTTTGTTCGCTTAGATCTTCGAAGTCTGACTCATAGATAGACCCTTTGTCGCCAAATTGCTCAATGAAATAGATTAAGCTGTCGCCGATACCGTAGATAGCTGGGTAAGGTAAATCTTTGTGTGTTGAATCTGTGGCAGGTTTTGCACCGCGCTCAACAGCAACTTCGAATGCTTTTTGTGCATTCTCTACACGCCAACCCATAGAACAGATCGCTGGACCGTGGCTTTTAGCGAATTCAGCAGAGAAACCATCACGCTCATTGTTTAGTAAGAAATGAATGTCATGCTGGTTATAATAAACAATGTCTTTACCTTTGAATTTTTTTAGCTTTGAAAAGCCAAAATCAGTAAACACTTTGTCCATGTAATCTGCATCTGGTGTTGCGTATTCAGTGAATTCAATGCCCACTAGGCCTAACGGATTATTTACTTCGCTCATTGTCATTACTCCCGCAATTATAAGCACTGCGCTAAAAAGAATTATTGTTCTGTAATGAGCGGATGATTAACCAGAATCTTAATAAGGGGAAGATCTCGACTACATTTAGTCAAAGCAGCCTTTGTAAATTAAATGGGACAATGATTTTAATTTCATCAGTTGCATTATCAAAGGCAATGAACAGGGCACTACTTTGACTAATGGATGTCATCCTTTGTTTAGGTTATCTATTTGTTTTAAATCATTAATTTCAGCATTTGCAAGGCGATAAAAAAGGCCTGAAACGGCCTTTTTCATTAAGTTGATTGTATAGTTTAGTTTACGGTTTGGCGCGCTTTGTTAAAAAACTTGCTACGTTGTTGTAACCAAGGGTGACTCATAATTTGTGGTGCAGCTTGATAATGACGCTCAACCACTTGATTTAGGGTACGGGTTGATTGCGTAAAATTAAGTTGCTGTTGCGCAGCACCCATATTGGCAATTTCATCATCAGTCATCGCACGACCAGCAAATAACAAGGCGTTTAAGTAACCCGGCTTAGTTTCGTAGTCATTATCGGTTAAAAGCAGCGCCGCGTTGTTAATTGCCCAGCGTTCATCAATTTCACCTTCATCTTTAAAACCAATTAGCTGGCCATCAAGGTAAATTTTTAGTGCGCCATTGTTTGGAGCAGCATAAAACACAAAGGCAATACGATGCCAACTGTTAGCAGGTACTTCACCAAAATAGCCGCTGTCGGTGGTGGCAATACCAATGGCGTTATCTCGGCTAACGTACAGGTCTGCGTCATCACTATTAGTCATATCGGTTTGTAATAATGAACGCCACTCATTGGTGCTTTGTTCTGGCCACATAATATCCATCACTAAGGTGTAATCAGCGATAAACCCTTCTGTTTGGTAATCACCGTTGGCAGCACTATTAGCCGTTAAGGTTAAGCCTTGGGTTGGGCTATGACGAGCGAAAGCTAACACGCCTGAGCCACCATTTGGTAAATCAGCAACGTCAAGCTCTGAGGTGGTGGCAAATTGACTATTCTCTGGCCCCCAGTTTTTGTCTTCAAGGTCATAAAAGCTGAGTGTTGCGGGGCCAAAGTCACTACTAAAACCTTGCTCTGGGTTATTAAAATTCCATACTGTGACTGCATCATCCGTTTTACAGGCGTTAAGTGTGTTATCGGTGTCAATATATAAACATTGGCTGGTGCGTGATCGCGCGTAGTTATCAAGCAACCACCAACTTTCAGCGACCAATTGGGCTTCTAAGCTTGGCAGAGTAGGAAAGAACAACCCAGTATTAAGCGCTGGGCCTTTAAATAGGGCAACCTGATAAGTGCTTGCATCGTTAATGTTATCTGGCACTAAAGAGACCCATTCAGGCTGGCTTGCAAGCATGGTTTTTAATTGGCTACCAGTCACCGCGATTTGATAAATGGCATTAAACCCTGAGGTATTTGATGGCTGGCGTTCAACCTTAAACGCGGCATGAAAGTCTTCTTGGGTTAATGTACCCGGTAGCCAGCGATCTTGTACTTGGCTTGCATCAAGCAAGACGGCATCAATAGCAGGGAACTGCTGCATAGTCGCTTTGGCTGTAATTGCAGTGAGTTCTTCTGCTGTGGGGTAGTTTTCTGAAACGGCAATTTCGGTGTTTGCATCTGGCGCATAACGACCCATGATTTCATCGATGGCAGTTTTAGTGCTTTCATCTAGGGTCGTAATGCTGGCGGTTGGAACTGTATTGTAATCAACATCAGCAAGTGTCTTGTCTTTAAGGTTAAAGGTTAAGGTAAGATCAGTTAGCCCTTGTGCAAAAAAGTTTGGCTGAATAACAATGCTGCCGTTATCTAAGGTTTGATAACTTTCACCGCCATGGGTATGCCCACCAAGCACTAAATCAATGCCCGCTACATTTTGTGCAATTCGGGTATCTGTGCCTTCACCTAAGTGACTTACCATCACCATGTAATCAACATCTTGACGGTATTGGTTAACAATCTGCTCCGCCACTTCTTGCCATTGCCAATTCATTTTGAAATTAGCGATAAAGTCGGGAATAGGATCGTCTTCAACTGGTTCATCAAGTTCATTCCAAGGCACTGAAGTCATGCCAAAAAAGCCAATTCGAAGACAACCAACTTGAACAACTGAAAAATCGACACCGGCAAACGGCGTATCATCGCTACCATTATATTTGGTATTACTTGATAACACGATAGCATTATCGTCATCGGCAAAATCTAGCAGTTGCTCTGGTCCCCATGCATAGTCGTGGTTACCAATCACACGTACGTCAAAGGCCATGGCTTTTATTGCTTCGACAGTGGCTAACCCTTGTGATGTTTGTTCAGCTACGGTGCCTTTTTCATAATCGTCGCCGCCATTGGTAAATAAGGTATTTGGGTTTTCAAGTTTGGCATTGTCGTAGTAACTGCGAATACGGCTAAATAACTGCTCTTTAAAGCCAAAGCGCGCGTGTAAATCAGCAACATGGATAAAGCGTACAGTTTGGTTACTGGCTGTGTCACTACATTGCTCGCCAATGGTTTTACTTACTGCAGACACGGTGCGCGACATTAAAGCAAAACTGCCAAATTCAGTGATAGCGCTGACTGCAAATCCATCGTCGCTTAGCTCAGTGGTTAGCGTTTGCCATTGTTCATCGACTAGCTGCACTATGCTAAAGGCAAGGTTAGTTTGCTCATTTGGTAACTTAATCGCCAAACTCAATGGCTCTGCAAATATCAGATTATTGGGGCGAAAAGTATGAATTGCGGAGACAATACCTTGCTCTATATCTGTGCTTGAAGCGGTTGTTTCAGTGTAAATAAACGTGGTATCTGTTGTAACCGTGTTACTTGTTGCGTTAAGTGTGACATCGCCTTGTGCAAATTGTGCGGAAAAACCATTTTCAACAGAAATAATTAAACCAGACTGAGCAGGAGCTGTTGTGACTTCTTTTGTTGTTTTATCGCCACCACATGCTGTCAGTAATAAGCTAGTCAGAATAATGACCAGTAGTTGAGTGTTTAAGCGCACTTGCTCAGTTCCTTTGCAAACCAAATTAATATCGGAATATAGTATCAGTTTTAAGGACGCAGAGGGAATAGGGAAGAGAGAAATACCCCGCAGCGGGCGCTACGGGGAATAAATATTATTGCTTTTCAGCTGTCACTTCTAGCTCTTCAGCTAAGATGTGCTCAGTAGTTTGTGGCTCATGTTGGCCTTCAGCTCCATGCATCCAAGCTACTAGTTTGTCGCTTAGTAAGTACATGATAACAGCAGAAAGAACCGCTGTTGCGCCTAAACCAATGAAGATACCCATAGCGTTATCTAGCGCTTCTTCACCTTCACCTAGGAATGAACCTACGAAACCAGCAATCTTGTTTGCAACCGCTGTACATAGGAACCAAATACCCATAAGCATTGAAGCTAAACGTAGAGGTGCAAGTTTACTCACCATAGATAAACCAATTGGCGATAAACATAACTCACCTAGCGTGTGGAATAAGTAGAATAATACTAACCACATCATGCTGATTTGTAAGTGCTCACCTTGACCTTGTGTCATAAGCGCTAAGATCATAGTGATGAAACCAAGTGCTAAGAAAATAAGTGCAATAGCAAACTTAACTGGTGAATTAGGTTCACGTTTATCAAGCTTTAACCAAATAATGGCAACTAAAGGTGCAAATACAATAATGAAAATTGAGTTTAAAGATTGGAACCAAGAAGCAGGCACTTCAAAACCAAGTAACATACGGTCAGTGTAGTCGTTAGCAAACAAGTTCATAAGACCACCTGCTTGCTCAAAGCCCATCCAGAAGATAATGCTGAATACACTCATAGTGAAAATAACTTTGATGCGATCAGTTTCAACTTTAGTCAGTGGCTCTTTAGTGTTTGATTCAGATTGAGCTTGTGAAAGCTTAGCCGAAGGTACAACACCAATATCGCCTAAGTATTTGTTACTTAATGCAAGTTGCATAAGTACAGAGATTATCATACCGATACCCGCTACGATGAAGCCCCATTGCCAACCCATTGCTGCTGCAGCATAACCTGCAACAAGTGGACCTAATGCACCACCTAAGTTAATACCCATGTAGAAGATAGTGAACGCGCCATCACGACGTTGGTCGCCTTCTTTATATAGGTCACCTACCATGGTTGAAATATTTGGTTTAAATAAACCGTTACCTAAACAAAGCAGTGTTAAACCAATGTAGAAAACGTTTTCTTCTTGGCCAGCTAAATAGCTGTGAGGAATACCCATAGTGAAATGACCCGCAGCCATTAATAAACCACCAAGGATAATCGCTTTACGTTGCCCTAAAACATTATCAGCTAACCATCCACCCAGTAACGGTGTAATGTAAACAGCCATAGTGAAGGTACCGTAAAGGCTTAGTGCATCGGCATTTGACCAGCCAAAACCACCTTCTTGCACAAGAGCAACTAAATATAATACTAAAATAGCGCGCATGCCGTAATAACCGAAACGTTCCCACATCTCTGTGCCGAACAACAGGAATAACCCTTTAGGATGCCCTAAAAAGTCACCTGCTTTAGGTAATGAACTCATATTTACTTCCTAACTCTAAGATTTTTATTGAGGCCTTATTGTTTTTGCTTTAGTCGTTCTATATTTAGAATGAGTGAACGGGTGGCCATGTTTTTTGATGCAGCTAAGATAATGGTTTGTTGCTCAAGTTTTGTACTTGAAGGAAAGGGACACACCCTTATCCTAGCTACAAGTGCGCTACAGTATACATAGACCTTATGGTGAGGGGAAGATCTTGCGACACTTCCCCTATGTAGTGCGATAGTTAGTAGTTTGCATAAGGCACTACAGGTTTACCCGGGAAAGCCAGCTCACTGTAGACTGGATTAAAGTAATAACGGAAATACAACTGACCGTAGTTCGGCTCATAAAAATCGGCTCTATCTAGGTTAAAATAACCGCCAAAGAACCAGTGGGGCGTGAACCTGTATTCAAAGCTTGCCCCTAAGTTATACGATAAACCACTGCTGGTATCGCCCTCAAAGTAAGGCACAACACCCGTTACAGTAGTTTGTGCCTCAGCTTGGCCTTGTAAAATAGGGTCGTTCGGGAAAAACGCGATGTCGTCTGTGGTGGTGGTAGACCAAGATACCCCAGCACGAAGCCTATAAATAAAATTATGACCAACCCGTTTATCAAAAATAACAGGTAAAGATGCACCCAAGTAGTTTTGTGGGCTGTAATAGCCTCCGTGCCCCCAGGTTTCTTCACTTAAATTATACTTATATGACCAGTGCAATAAGTTAAGTCCTAGGCTTAATTCGGTGTTTCTTTCGCGAATATAGCGATAATAACTACCACCCATTAGGCTGTAGCTTTGGTTATCTTTAACGTTTTTACCTTGCAAGATTTGATAGTTGGTACTTGCCCAAAAACCCCAGTCTAGGCCTAGGTCATGGGATAGGCTAAGTTGTAATTGTGTTGCTCTAACGCCACCCCATACTTGGTTGGTAAAGACATCTTCAAGTCCGGCGTAAGATAATACAGAGCTAGTTACTGGGCGTTTATTAAACGTGACGCCATAACCAAAATCGCCTAAATCACCTTTGTAATTAACGCCCCACACAATGTCTTCGACTAAAAACCCCAATGGGGTAGTGCCAATATCAAAGCGCCATTGTTCATTTTGCCAGGCAAGGCCAATATCCGTGCCTTGTTGCTCTGGTTTAATTGTTAAAAATGGACAGTCAAAAATACACAGAGCCCCTTGTCCATAGCGACTGCCTGCAAAGGATTCATCAAAGCGGGTTTCTTGGCTCGATATTGTCATCGGGTCTAGTATAACAATCCCTGTGCCACCCCAAAGTGGAAAACCAGCTTCAATAGGTGTTGCACCAGCGCCAAGAGTTGACTCATTTTGCGTACTGGTTTGGCTGCTTAGGTTGATTGCTGCAGTGATATACGCCTGCTCATCGCGCTCGATGCTTTGCAATTGACGTTTGGCATTATTGACATACCAAGCTTCATTTTCATCAAGGGCATACAGCTCATAGTTCTGCTCATCAGTTAAATTGCTTGTTGCAGTTTTTTTATCAACGGCTGCACGGTACCAGCTTTGTGCAAGCGTAGTTTGTTGTTTAGCTTGTGCAACTGCTGCCGCTTGATAATAGAGCTCTTGGTTATTGTTTGATTTAGCCAGCAATTGCTCAGCGAGATTAATGGCACTTTGTGTATCTGCAAATTGTTCAAGTGCGGTCATTAATTGCTGTTGACGATAACTTTGCTCAGTTGAAACCTGATTAATTTGCCCAGCAATGATGCGATCAGCTAAATCATCTCTTTGCTGCTGACGAGCAAGTGTCGCAATAGCTAAAGCAGTATCCGTTGACACAGTTTTTCCTTTTGCGGTGTGCTGCTCAAAGCGAGTAATAGCCTCTTTGTTATTGCCTTGCTCGATATGAGCATTGATCAGCGCCTCTGCCAGTTCTGAGTTATCTGGGTATTGCGTCGCAAGTTCAGACAGCTTAGCAACTCTATGATTATTATCAATAAAACGATTAATATAACTAACTTGCAGTGCTAACCATTGTGATTGATCAGCATCGGTTGCGTTACTCGGCAGGTGATAGTCTGCAAACCAGCTCTCAGCGGCAATTTTATCGTTGCTTTCAATTAGCCAATTTGCATAAGTCATATGCCAATAAGGGCTCAAGCTTGGGTCACGAGTAAGGGCTTTCTTCAGTTGCCTAATCGCATACTGTTGCTCATTGATTTGCTGCCACTGGCTGGCAAGCTCAGCTTGCATTAAAGGCGTTAATGGTTGAGCTTCTAACTCGGTGAGCTTATAAATCACCGTGGCTTTATTAGTCGCTGTATTGTTGGCAGAGAGTCTTTCAAGCTTAGTATTAATGCTTAGCTGCTCTGTTAGTACATTAATTTGTTCAGTACGTGCGTTATTTGGAATGTAATCTAAGGTTGCCAGTGCGCCTTGGTAATCATTCAGCGAACGTAAAAATAAAGCATGGCTGTAGCGTAGCTCGGCATCTAACGGAAATTGCCACAAGGTTTTTTTATAAAGTGCTTTGGCATGATCAACCAAACCCTGTTGTTGATATAAGTTTGCAAGGTCGTAGTAAAGCCAGCTTTGGCGAGGGCTTTGTTTGATTGCTACCAGTAATACATCAACCGCTTCATCAAGCTTGCCTTGCGCTGTAAGTTCGTCTGCACGGGCTCGTAATTGTTGGGTTTGTAAGAGGGTATAATCCTCAGCAACCAATGCATGTTGCTGACGAGTTAAACCATTATAAAATTGATGGCTACGTGCATAATTACCATCAGAGGCAGTTAATTCAAGCATGGCACGCAAAGTAGGCTGTTGTAGGGGATCGTCTTTTAGCACTTGCTTATAAAGGTTCATCGCGTTTTGGTATTGCCCAGCTTGTCTGGCAAGTTCAGCACGGTAAAACAATACAGTATTAGGGTCTTCATTTAAGGTATCAGCTAAATCAAGTTTAAGATCAGCCTGTTTTAATTCATTGCTACTGATGGCCGATTTAGCTTCATCTATGTATTGCCAAAAACGTGCGGTATTGGCGAGACCTTTTAATACCGTTATGCGATTTGCATCTATGCTGTATTTTTGAGCTTTTTTAAAGTACTGGTAGGCATTGGCATTTCTGCCTTGCCTTAGGTTCAGTAAACCTAGGCTGTTGTATATTTCGGGGTCATCTGGGCGACCCTGTAAGGCGCGTTTAAATAGCGCTTCGGCCTTTGTAAAATTTCGCTTTTCTAGTTCGACACTGCCTTTTTGCCATGCTTTGAAAGCTGGATCGGCTTGTTTTTTTAGCTCCGCTTGGTAATCCTTTTTAAAATCATTAAATTGAAGTTTTCCCTTACTGCTGAGTGGGAAAGCATCTAAATACTGCTCGTAAGCGTGAAGCGTGTTTTTATCAAGAGGCATCGCCTTTAGTGTTGATAGCCATGCACTTTCTGCTTCAACGCTGTAAAAATTACTATGGGCATAATGACTTAATAGATCCAAGCCTTGTTTATTTGTTGGGTTTTTACTTAATAGATGGCGCGCATAAGCAAGCTCGATACGACCGCTGTGCGGATATCGAGACATTAAGGAGCGATAGCCATTTAAAGCATACTCATATTGTTCATCGTCTTGCGCAAGCCAGTTAATATGCTCAAGCTCAAATTCAATACTTGGGTAGGTTGATTTAAATAAGCGGTTATAAATTTTCACAGCCTCAATATACTGACCTGCGCGAGCACGTAAACGAGCTTGTTGGATAGCCGCCTTGTCTTCGTTATCGACCCGAATAAGCAGTGCAATGTTGGCTACACATGGGTGTGATTTTTCAGACAGCTCACTCAGTCGTGAACGTGCTTTTGTCGTTTCTTTAAGGGCATACAAAACACGTATTTCAGCACATTTTACTTGGGTGTTTTGCGGCGCAATACTTAACAGCTTTTCTAAGCTGTCAGACATTAATTGCGTATCGCGCTCGACTTCACCTAAATGTATTTGGCTAATTAGCCAATCAATAGACTGAGTATTAAGGTCTTTATTTGTTGCTGCGAATGCACTGGAGCTTGCTAAAAACACAGCAAGTAGCCACTTTATTGGCATTTATTGCTCCAGTTGGTTGTTAAGGCACCGTTTTTATCAAGACTAAAACGTTTTGTCATAAAACCATTGCTAAATAGGTAAAGTACACTGTCGTAGTATCGATTAGTTGTAAAGCGTGTATCCATCATCAGTGTTTGTTGAATAGCACCGACAGCTTGTGATTGATTCTCAGTTTCTAGAAGAGGCAGCATTGCAGCGCTAAATCCTGTTGGGCCTGTGCCACGAGTTTTACCGTTAATAGCATTAGTTTGTAATGGCACTTTACCAGATGCAGTTACGCTATTGGCCATGGGTTTGAACTGCTGCATAAGTGCTGTTTTGTATTTTGCATCTTCGGCCATCATACTAGCCCAAAGGTAAACACGAATAGCATTATAGCTCCCTGTTGGCGGCGCATGTTCATCATGATAAAAACCCTTATCGGTATTGTAATTAACCCAATCAGGACTGAAACCTTTGGGAGCAGTGCTAATTAGCATGTCTGCGGAGTTATCATGTAATTGCTGCCACGGTGAATGAGGGTATAACTGGCTAAATTGGGCCAAAATAAATAATGGCGCATAACTAGGGTTTAGTTTCCAATGTGTTTCTTTCTCAAAGCCGTTTGGCCCTGGCAATAATGTGAGGCCAAGGTTGGGAATATAGGCTGTTTCTTCGCGAATAATGCGTTCAGCCATCACTGAGCTAAGTACTGCGTATCGTCTTTCATTCCATAAAATAGCAGCTTGTGACAGGGTGTAAGCAATCCATAAGTCTGAATCAGAAGCAGGGTTAGAGTCTAAAATTTGTGGTTGATTGTTTTTAATCCCCCATTGCCATGCGGGTAAGCGTGTACTTAAGTCACCCTCAGAAAGCTGCACTTCGGTCCACTCGAGTAACTTATCAAAGCTTGCTTTGTCATTAGCAAGTAATGCGAAAAAAAGTGCGTAAGACTGTCCTTCTGAAGTCGTTATATCGTATTGAGTGCCTAAATCAATCACGCGACCTTCAGGCGAGATAAAGTGGTGTTTAAATGTATTCCATTGAGGCCAAGCCGCACAGTTTTGCTCGGCTGACACATTGATAGACAATGTCAAAACGAATAGTAAAGAAGCAAAGATTTTCATTATGCGTTATCTCCTTCAGATAAACGTTTTTTCGTTAGTAGTGCCAACAATCGCCAAAAAATAAATGAAATAAGTAATAATGTAATAAGCGATAAAATTGCTAAAACAAAGGGGCGATCTGAGAGATGGAACCATATTAAAGTATGGATTGGCACTTGGCCGACATAATACTGTTCATCTGTTTTAATCGTTTTTATACCCTGACTATTTATGATCGCTGAGCTACCCATAATTTGGGCTGTTTTTTCGTCACTTAAGAGTCTGTCAGATAACAGCGTGTAAGCATCGTCGTTAGTGGCGATTAACGACACCACTGAGCGCTCAGAATCGAACGGCGATTGAAAGCCTGATATTACCGCTAATCGACCAACACTCTTTATGCTTACTTTAACTTTGTCGCTATCTTGTGTGTCGTATGCACCATTGTAGATCGCTTGATCAACAATACGTTGGCTATTATTGATTAACACACTGAGATCACTGTCTTTTGTTAGCGATTGTGTGAATGAGTCGGGCTTACCAATAATGATAATATCTTTATCAGTGAGGTTTAACTGTTCGCTTGGGAACTGAATATCTAACTGATGCGCAGGATAGCCTGTTATCGCTCCTAAGTGGCCGGTAAAATTGAGCAGTAAACTGATCGCTTTAACAGAGCTATTTGCCTCCATCAATAATGTACTTTGATGTAAGTCAGCAAATTTAGTAAACGGAAAGCCTGCATTGGCAAAAGCGCGCAAGTTTGGCATTGCAATATAGTGGTGAAAGCGGCTTACATCAATACTTGAACTACCGTCAATTGCACCAAACTCACCGCCAGCTGGTATTGCACTACATTCACCAGACTTAGAAACAGCAAAGTTAAAATCATAAGTAAGCTGATTATTTGTTGATAAGTCGAGACCATTAAGCTCAAAATCTTGTCGAGATTGGTTCAGCTTTTCGTTTGCCAGTAGAGGTAATATGGTCTGGCTTGATAGGGTGTCACTGCTTTTATTACTTAAAATAAAGCCATCAATAAACTGACCGTTTATCAGCATATTTAAACGTGACAGCATGTTTTGCTCAACGGGAGTGTTACGGTAATTTAAGGTAATCGGGATACCATTTTCACGCCAAGTAAATAAGTCTGGTGCAAAGCGTAAATCAAGACGCACTGGCTGACCACGTAAGCCCTCTGACTGTAATTGGGTTGGGTAATCAATAAGCTCAGCAAATGTGACTGCGCGATCTGAGCGCACCCAAAAAGGCGCATCGTAGGCTTTTCTAGGAGGAAGCGTGTTTATGCCATCTATTGTTGCGCTTCGACCCGTCATTACTTTATAGCCAAAGACTAGACCAACAACGGCTTCTTTTAATTGTGCAGTGTCTTTACCTAATACTAGAAGTACTTTGGCGTAGCGTTGAGTCGGGCTGCTGATAATTTCTACAGTAGGTTTTTCAACATCAGGGTAATTCAACAAAAAATCAGGCTTGTTGTTATTGGTGGCAAAAACAACACTGTGCTGAGTGGGCGCGTGATTGATTTTTACTGGGAACTGCGCTTTGCGCCATTTGGCTTGCGCACCAAAGAAGCTTGATAATGTGACAGCAGCCTCAAGTGTTTGTTCATCAGGTTGTGATGCAAATATAAAAGGTAAATTGACCTTCGTTGAATCACGGTTATCAAAAAATGGTGCTGGGAAATATTCGAATAAACTGTCAAGTGCTAGTGACTGATTATCAACTGTGATCCGGCTACTTTTACTTAGCTCAGCCCAAATGGTGGCACTGTGATCATCTTGGCAAACGAGGTCATAGAAACCGACAAGTTCAAAGCGAATTTGGTTAAAGTCCTTGATTAACTTGGGATTAAGAGCAACTTTATGCTCATATTTGTTACCAATAAGATTATTTTTATCACCGATGGGTAATACCGTCATTAGGTTTTCATTTAAGAACACTTTTAAGTGAGACACCTTGCCAATCAAAGACGGTGAATGTGTATACGAAAAGTCTAGCGTTAACTGCTTACCTAACTTGTCTAATCGGTTTGTAAAATCAACACGGGCACTATTATTGATACCATCTAACTTGAATGTACTTAACCCTAGGCTTTCAAAGCTCATAGTCAGCGTTTCTACAGGTGCCTGCTCTGGATAGCCATCTTCAAAAATAGCTTTATTTGCAAGAGGCTCTGCACTGACGACCCACTGCGAAAAACTTAGTGCGTAAACAGTCAGCAATAATGTTGATATTGTTTTTATCATGATGATTTTAATGCTTTTATTGGTTTTTTAGGTAATAACGACGCTACAAAATTTAATATGTTTGATACAAATAGAATCAACGGTCTTAATTGATTTGGAGCATGAAATATTAAGTTTTTAAAGCCTCTTAGGCTGGTATAGAAAACATGTGAAAAACTGTATGACGGTTTGTCATGTTTGAAGTTGTCTTGCCAATCAAGCCACGCATCTGCACGTGAAAAAGTACATTGGATAAATGCTTTTTGCTTCTCTAAATCGAGCTCTTTAAGGGTTAACCCCATCAGTGAATCACGGGTATTGCAGACATAGGTGTCAAACGAAAATTGTTTTAAACCACGACTCATTAATAGCTCGATTTTATCGTTTACTTGGCACAAATGATTGTGGCCTGTGTCAATACCAACCCCATTATTTGAGTAGTCGGTTACGCGAACTTTGATAGTGCGTCCATTTGCTAAGCGGATGGCTGCGGGGAAGTTGGCTTTGACTCTGTGTGAGCTGCGCACTTGCTTTGCTTCAGCAGCAACAGCGACTGCGGCACCTAAAATGATAATATTGTAACTTGCCCATAACATGCTAATGAGTAAAACTCCGATATGAGAACTATCACCAAAGAGTAATCGCGATAGGCCATATGCCATACCAATTACGTTGATAAGTAACAGTAATATATACGGTTTTGATATTATCCAATCGTAATGCTCTGACTTGTTCAAGCCGCCTTTTTCGGTGACATTGAACTTACCTTTATTTGGATTAATAAGGGCAACCGTTGTGGGTTTTAAAATGTACCAAGCAAGTACTGATTCATAAACCTCACCCCAGAAAGAGTATCGGTACTTTCCTTGGATACGAGAATTGGTCATTTTGACTTGCAATAATGTGGGAACAATATATAGAAAGATTGCGATAAAGGGGGCATAGATAATTTGCGCATTAAAGTAAATTAATGCCAGTGGTGCAGTAAGAAAAACAATACGCGGTATGCCCGATAAAAAGTGCAGCATGGCATTGAGGTAACATACGCGTTGCGCAATACTCAAGCCTTTGCCTAATAATGGGTTATCTAAACGGAAGATTTGCGCCATTCCGCGTGCCCAGCGAATACGCTGACCTACGTGTGCAGATAAACTATCGGTGGCAAGGCCAGCAGCTTGCGGAATATTAATGTACGTGGTTTTGTAGCCAGCGCGCTGCATTCTAAGAGCTGTATGGGCGTCTTCTGTGACGGTTTCTACGGCAAAACCCCCAATTTCTTCTAGGGCTCTGCGCCTTAAAACAGCACACGAACCACAAAAGAAGGTCGCATCCCACATATCATTGCCATCTTGAATTAACCCATAGAACAGCATGTTTTCATTAGGGATTTTTCGGTGATTTTTTAGATTTCGTTCAAACGGATCGGCTGAGAAAAAGTGATGAGGTGTTTGCACCAAGCACACTTTACTATCATTGATGAACTGGCCCATTGTCATCTGTAAAAATGAGCGAGCAGGGATGTGGTCGCAGTCAAAAATAGCAATGTAGTCGCCATTGGTTACTTTCATCGCATGATTCATATTGCCAGCTTTGGCATGTTTGTTATCAGGACGAGTTAAATAGCCAACACCAATTTGCTTTGCGAATTCGGCAAACTCAGGGCGCTTACCATCATCTAAAATATAAATGTTAAGCTTATCTGTTGGCCAATCAATACTTTGAGCGGCAATTGTTGTTGGTTTAACGACATCAAGTGGCTCGTTATACGTTGGTATATAAATATCGACAGTCGGCCAACTAGACGTATCTTTACTCAATGCGATCGGTTTACGCTGTAATGGATTGATGGTTTGAAAAAAGCCTAAAATTAGCACTAACCAAGCGTAGGTTTCTGCCAGCAATAAGCCGATCCCTAATACAAGGGCAAGTGGATCGCCAAAGTTTAGTGTATCTGAATAGCGCCACCATAGGTAACGTGTTGATGTTGTGATTGCTAAAGTGACTAAGACAATCGTTGCCATTTGACCCTTTACTCGTCTTAAAGAATAAGCGACGACTAAAATTAAACTAATAAATATTGCTTGTGCTTCAATACTAAAAGGCACAGTGACAAACACTGCAACAGCGAAAAAGAGCAGCACTGCAAATAACACTTTTAGATAGCGGTGATGCCACAACTTTGAATCAAAAGGTTGCCGATAAGGTGCTGCTTTTACACTCTTTACACTAAATGACCATGTGCGTTTGCAAATTCTTACTAACAGCCGATCGATTAAATTTAAATAGCGAAAAAAAGCGCTAACCTTTTGCCAAGATAGTATGTTGCTTTTATCGTTTGATGTTTTGTTTGTTACTCTAAATAAGGCAAGGTAAAACGCCTGTAATAAAATACGGACACAATTGCTGGCAGTGAATACAGGCTGATTTATATGCGGAAAATAATATGTTAGCTTTTGTTTTATTTGGTATTTACGTTGCTTGTCTAACTTTATAAATACAGAAGTTAGTAATAAAAGAAACGGCAATGTGAATGCGCCAATCAGGCTCATTTTGTGTTGGTTATAGTAACCATGAAATTTATAAAAAACAAAGCGAACGAGCTTCTTAGTCAAAAAGAAGCTTAATATTATTCTGGTGACTCGCTCAGGCCAACTGAGTGTTTTATTGTGGTTATTTGTCATAACTTGCGCGGCTTACAAGCCAGCCTGCGAGTGTTTCAAAATCGTCATTGGCAACACTGTACGGAGCACAATTGATAGCAACATTGCGAAAAGCGGTGGCTTCTTTAATCACTTCGTCTTTATTAATAAATAGCGGTGCTAGCAGCGGCAATTCCGATTGCCATAATTGTAATAGGTCGGACTCAATTTCTGAGGCTGAATGGTATTTGTTGATTAAGAAATAGTGCTGCCAAGTTGAAGTAGCCGTTTTTAGAGACTGTAATCGCTTATATGCCAAACTATGACAAATGGCATCACAGTTAACGATTTCAAGTACTATATCATTGCTATTTAGTGGATAGCGAAGCACATCGATATGCGCAGGACAATCGAATAACATCCATGTATTTTCATCACAATCAAGTTGCAATGAGTGTTTGATAATACTTGAAAAATCAAGCCCCATATTGGTTTGATTACCATAGGGTAAAAAAATGACGCCATCATTATCTTGGTGAAACTGCTCACAAGCAGAAGCAAAATCAGCGTAGTCAGTCCATCCTAAGCGGTGCTCCCAAGCTAGTCCGAAATGAAGCCCTAGATCTCCTTTTTGGTCTAAGTCTATGACAAATACAGACTCATTTGATTTTCTTAACGCGCAGGCAAGGTTTGCAACCACTGAGGTTGTGCCTGTGCCTCCTTTAATTCCCTTTAAGAAAACTCTTTTCATGATGACTCTTTAACTACTTTATTATTCTTGTGTATTGGGCATCTGCTATTGCGTTTGAAATATCGCTAATAAGAGGATACTTCTCTATTGTTTTACGATTTTTTTCGACATCTGTAATTTCGACATACTCTTGCTGCCTGCCACCAAACTTTTGCAATAAGTTGTCTATGTCGTATTGAGTTAATGTATTCGATTTAGTTACTGCAAAGTTATTCATTTAAAACTCATAGAAAAATATTTGTTTAAAAAATATCAACAAGCGATGGACATAGCCTGCATTATATATAGAATACCGCTTAAAACTAGTACTAAAGTATTTTTTTAAAGGAAATATTTGTGTCATATTTAGACATAACAGGGTTAAAGGCTGCGTATTCTGAGTTAAGGCGAGGGGCAAGCTATGCGTTTCTTTCACCTTTAAATAGCCAGCTTTTGGAGTTAGTTGGGCATATGTTGTCTAACAATAAAGAACCTGTATTTGTCTTGTCTGAACAAATTGATTTGTTTTTTGATGGCCAAGGCTCGGATGTTTTGTTTAATTTATTTGAGCAAGGGTTACTCTATCCGTTTCATTTACAGCATAGTAATAACGTATCAAAAAGCGCCTCTTTTTCACGAGGCATCATCCGAGAATTAAAGCACTACAAACAGTTACAAAATAGCAGTGTCTTTGTGCATTTAGACTCTGCTGTTATTGCATCACTAAGTGATGAGCAATTAATTGAGAAGCTTACCCTCTACCAAGCACTCACTAAAACTAAGGATGTGACTTTAGTCTTTTTAATTTCAGGTGCGCAGCTTGGTGAAGCGAGACAGCGATTACACGCTATGAATCGCTTTTTTGATGGTTTAGTTCATATGACAAAAGAAGCGTCAATTCGCTCGCTTGAGTATGATTTTTGGGCGCATAGAGAGGGTGTAATTGCTGGACGTACAATTAACCTGCAATTATTTAATGGTCAATTAGCACTAATAGATTCAGACGTTAATCGTACTGTAGAGAGCGATGTATTATTGCAACAAGATTTAGACGAAGACGAGGTATGGCTGACTAGGAATGCAGTTCCTCAAGGTACCAAGCTTCCGGCTTCATTTAAAATGATAGATGATAATGATACTTTGTTTTCAATCAGTCTAACTAAAAAGGCGGCAACCATAGTTTTTGCTGTTTCACGCCATACAGACTTATTAGCGTTAGCTAAAGATTGTTTTTCACTTCGTAAAAAGTGTGGTCGAAAATTAAAGTTGGTAATACAAAATGTAGATGGTGTCATTCGGCACCAAGATGAGTGCCTATTTTTAACGCTCGGTGTAAATCTTATTTTATATAGTTTTTCAGAGCCATCACGTTTGTTATCTCAAATTCAATCAATTCAAGGGTTTCAATTTTCTAGAGCGCTTCCTCACTCATTGGATGATGTGCTTAAAGAAAGCGAAAATGTATTATCAAAAGGTTATTTGCCAATCACGAAATTTTCTGAGCAAGTATTAAAGCACAGTGATTCAGCAGCTAATTTAGGTGTCAGTGGGGTGTTTGTAAAACTTCAATTGTTACCAAGAATAGATGCTATTCATCCGCTGCATTTATTTCACGTAAAACGAGAGGGGGACATTCTTAGTTATGCAGATGGGTATATCTATTTGTACCTTCATGCTTGTCGTGAACACGATGTAGAGAATGCGATTAAACATTTGTTTAAGTTGCAAATAAGTGATTTCTTTTCATCAAAAAATATCATTGCAGATCATTTTTATATTCAACAGGCGTGTCGACGTATTCATCAACGCTATGCTGACAGCGATGCACCTGATTACACTAAAGAATTGCAAAATAATGTGCGAAATATATTAGATGCAAAGCCGGCAGGTATCGCAAACTTGGATAAAGAGAAGCCTGAATTTAGAGAGCTTAGCCGGCCAATTTCAGAACAGGTTAAAGTGACCTTAAAAAGCGAAGTATTATGAGCTTAAATCAATTTTTCATCACCTTTGCTGTTGCATTGGTGTTAGGGCTCTTTGTTAGTAAAGCAGGTAAGTTACTGTTTAAAAGAGCTTTATTTTTATATCGCACATTGACATTTAGGCATGTGATATTGACCCCCTATACCCCTAAAAAGCAAAAGAAGGATAACAAGTGAGGTTGTCAGGTCTAGGTATTTGGAATTTATATTTTTTAATTAAGTTTGTATTGTTTAGCCAAGGAGCTATTTCCTTTGATCTATTTGCAAATTTAGCGTTCTTTTGTTTTCTGGTTATTTCATTTGATAAGGTTTGGTTAACACGGCTTAAACAGGCTATCAGTGTGGTCATTGGCATTGTCTTGATGTATCAGGATTCTTGGCTGCCGCCTATTTCGCGTTTAACAAAGCAAGCAGATAATTTACAAGATTTCAGTATTAGCTATTTTTTTGAAATAGCTTTTCGCCTGATCAATTTAGATTTTGTCTTCGCTTTATTTATTGCAATTGTTTTTTATTTTCTAACTGTTAAATGGTTACGATATACCAGTTTGTCAGTTGTTGGTTTTATCTATGTATACTGGCTTGGCTCAACACCTTTAAATGATAGCTCTTCACCGGTTTTAATGGCTACTAATGAAAAAGCTCAAACGCCTGTCACTGTGACGCACAGTGCTCAGCAGAAAACACCAGATCAACAGTTAGGTGACTTTTATCAACAGCAATCGCAGCTTATTAGTCAGTTTCCGAAAGCCTTTAATGGTGAACCATTTGATGTTGTTGTGCTTAACATATGTTCATTGGCAACGGCAGATCTCAATGCAATTGGTGTAAAGCCTAGTTCACTTTTTGCTAATTTTGACATTTTATTTAGTCAATTTAATTCTGCGACCTCGTATAGTGGTCCGGCAGCTATTCGCTTGCTGCGAGCAAGTTGTGGACAAACAAGCCAAGCTGACTTATTTAAACCTGCCAGACAAGAGTGCTTACTATTTAATAATTTGGCAGAGTTAGGATTTAACACAAATGTGGCTATGAATCATGATGGACATTTTGATGATTTTATTGGCTTGATTAGACAGTATGGTGGTGTTTCGGTACCTAAACTTGATTTTAGTAATCTAAAGCCTGCTCAATATGGTTTTGATGGTGAGCCTATATACTCTGATGCTGATATTTTATCTAATTGGTCGAAAAAACATCAGAGTAGTCAGCAGCCTCAAGCACTTTACTACAATACCATTAGTCTCCATGATGGCAATCAAGTTGCTGGCCGTGAGAGGATGAATAGTTTGGCAAGTTATCCATTTAGACAGCAACGTTTATTCAATGACATTGATACTTTTATTAGTCAATTAGAAAGTTCAGGGCGAAATGTATTGCTTGTGGTAGTGCCAGAGCATGGCGCTGCTTTAGAAGGTGACAAGCTTCAGTTTGCAGGCTTACGAGAAATTCCGAGTCCTTCTATTGTTTCTGTACCAGCAGCTGTGAAGTTTATAGGCCCTAAAATACAGCATTCTCAGTTAACCGAAGTAAATGAAACGATGAGCTATTTTTCGTTATCTGAGCTTATTAATAATGCCTTTGAACTTGATATATTCGCCGCTAAAGTGCCTGTTAAGCGTGTATTAGATAATCTGCCTACCTCTGCGAAAGTAGCAGAAAATCAAGACACAGTAATGATGTATTTTAAAAATGAACCCTATATTCAACTTGATGGTGGAGAGTGGACGAAATATCCCGGTAAATAGACAGTTTACTTAAATTTGTCCAAAATTCTTTACAATAGACTACCCAGTTGATGGGACTTAGCGTATTATTCTCATACTATAGGTTCCCGTTTTTTGAGGATGTAATGCGTTTAGATATCCACTGTGCTGACCGAATAGGTATCGCACAAGAGATTCTCAATATCTTGGTGAGTTACCAGGTCGATTTAAAAGGCATCGAAGTAGATTCGGTAAATTGTCGTATGTACGTCAGTTTCCCACCTATTGAGTTTGAACAATTCCAAAAAATTATGCCATCAATCCGCCTGATTGATGGTGTAAAAGATGTCCGTACCACTGCATTTTTACCTTCTGAGCGAGAGCATAATGAATTAAATACATTACTGCGTGCATTACCTGATGGTGTTATTTCTATTGATGCAAAAGGGTGGGTGCGCTTGTGTAATGATGCTGCTTGTCGCGACCTGCAATTATCTGAAAGTGAGGTTATAGGCGCCAACATCAATAACTTGCTGAAAGGGTTTAATTTTACTCGTTGGCTTGAAGGGAAAGAGGTTCTTGGTCAAACCACACGGGTAGAAGTGGCAGGTGAAGACTTTATTGCAGATATTTTGCCTATTTCTGTACCACAAGGCGCTGAAGGGGATGTATTAGCTGGCGCGGTGATTAATATTAAGTCGCAAAGTCGACTAGGTCAGCAAGTGAGTGCGTTTCGTCGTTACGGCCAAGAAAGCTTTGCTACCATACATAATTTTAGTACAGCAATGCGCCGTGTTGTTCGCGAGGCGCGTAAAATGGCGCAGTTAGAGGCTCCGATCCTCATAACAGGTGAAACCGGTACTGGTAAAGAGCTCTTAGCTCGTGCCTGTCATTACGCGTCAAATCGTTCTGTAAAACCGTTTATTGCATTATCGTGTGCTTCATTGCCGGATGATGTCGCAGAGTCTGAATTATTTGGTTATGCGGGTTATGAAGAAAACGCAGCACCAAAACGCGGCGTTTTAGAGCAAGCTGATGGTGGTACGGTATTTTTAGATGAAGTTGGTGAAATGTCGACTCAGCTGCAAACTAAGCTACTACGTTTTTTACAAGACGGTACCTTCCGTAAAGTTGGCGATGAAAACGAAGTAAAAGTAAATGTGCGTATCGTTGCTGCAACACAAAAAGATTTACCTGCTATGGTTCAAGAGGGCACTTTTAGAGAAGATCTATATTATCGTATCAATGTACTAACTCTAGAAATTGCACCACTACGCGATAGAAAAGCTGATATTGGCCCGTTAGCAGAGCATTTTATTCAAAAGTATGCCCAGCAAAATGGTCATTCAGTACCTGTATTATCTGAAGATTGCTTACGTTTTTTACAGGATTATCCTTGGCCTGGAAACGTCCGCCAATTAGAAAATGCGATTTACCGTGCTGTGTCCTTGTTAGATGATAATGAATTACGTATTGAGCACCTGCAGTTACCAACTTTTACCCATGATTTAGGTTATCTTGAGTCTGACTTTGAAGGAACCTTAGACCAAGCGGTAAAACGTTTTGAAGCAACGCTATTGCGTAAGTTATACCCTGCATACCCAAGTTCTCGTCAGCTCGCTAAACGTTTGGGGTTGAGTCATACCGCAGTGGCAAACAAACTCCGAGATTATGGGATTAACCGAAAGACTGTGAAGGTTTAATGGTAACAGCTTGCAATAATATTTAATTAAGCAAAAAAGGCTTAGGTGAAAACTAAGCCTTTTACTTTTCTATTGAATACTATTGTTTGGTACCCATATCTTTGGTAACACCATCAATGGCGATATTTTTTATACCATCGTGATCGAATTTGATCACGATACTAATATTATTGCGGGCAAAAAAGTAATCTCGGTTATCAAGGCTAATTACGTAATCACCTTTAACAGAATCACTGAACTTTCTCTTTTCAAGTTTTAAGGTGTGATCGGCAATATTCCAACTAAAGCCTTCAATGAAGCCATTATTGAATTCTTGAACCCACACTTGCTCTTCATCTTTACTAAGCGTGATGGCTACAGAGTAAGATTCTGGTAGTGACATGTCATAACTTTTATCGCCAATGGTGAACTTCTCAGCTTCTTGTTGCCACGCAAAACCAAACTTAAATGCCTTTTCGACACCCGTTGGATAGCGTAAAGAGCCCTCACCAGGAAAGTTAAAGTCAGCAAATGCTGAGCTGGTGAAAAAGCTTGCACTAAATAGAGTTACCAAACTAAATAATTTCATTAGGTTATTCTTTTTTTATACTAATATATGCACAGATTAGAGCAGATTATTCGCCTTAGCAATATGCTGTGATACACTTTGTGAATTATCAACTGGTTAGACCTTTACTGTGAACCTCTATTTTCGACTAATACTGCTGTTTTTTAAAATTAAACGTAATCGTGATTATCAACAATTATTAGACACGATTGATATTGAATTCAAAGCGTTACCAACCGATTGCGATATTAATTTCCATCTGACTAATTCTCGTTATTTAGCGATGATGGATCTTGCTCGTACCTGGATGACTGAGCGAGTAGGCTTACTAAAACATATTATGAAACGCCGTTGGTTCCCAATCGTTAATGCGACTGCAATTACCTATATTCGTGATATCAAACCTCTTCAAAAATACACAGTGAGTACGCGTTTAGTTGGCTGGGATCATAAATACTTTTATATTGAGCAAAAGTTTCACTCTGAGCGTGGTCTACATGCGATTGCTTATGTGCGTGGTGTATTTAAACGTAAGAATGGCGTTGTGAGCGTTGAGGAAATGCTTGAAGTCGCTGGCTTTAAAGGTGTAACACCTATTTTGCCAACAGAAGTGATGCATTGGAAAGAAATGTTAGAGCAAAAGAAACTAACAAATAAATGATACCAATTTAGTGATTAATAAAAAAATGCCAGCTTAGCTGGCATTTTATGGCTTTAAACTCAGTTTACTCCATGCAAACTGCTTCACTAACATACGTTAAATCGTTAACATGTGCAGGTCCATCCATTACGAATGTCGCAGCAGCAGTGTTTTGATCTAGACTATAAATTTTTGCGTTTTCTTTGCTTTCACGGCCAGATACATAGATGGTACCGTCATCCGCAATAGCAATACCAGATGCCCAGTGAATACCATGCTCACCGACTAGTGTTAACTCAAAGCTACCTTCATCAAGGGTATATAAAGCTTTACCAGTTAACACGTAAAGCACATTATTGTCGCTTGAGTAGGCGATATCACCGTCAGTGAATGTATCACCCTCATACGAAAGCTTACCTAATACTGTCTTCTCACCTGTTGCTAGGTCAAAATCATACATGTATGTTTTGCTTGTAGCGCGTAAAGTCTCACCACCTGCTTTCATTACAGAGCGGTAAATAGGGTATGAAGTGGTATCAGTAACTTCACCTTGCAAACCGTTTGCTATATCATAGCTATGAATCTTTGATGCTTTTGTCGCACTATCTAGCTGTTCCATAAAGTAAAGCATACTTCCATAGCTTGCAATATTTGATGCTGTATTTGATAAACCTGAAACTATGGTTACGGCATTTGATTCTGGGTTGAAGTGGTAGATGTAGCCATCAGTTTCTGAACCAAAATTATTAATACCATATAATCCTGTAGTAACTGGGCAAGGCTCAGAAACTTCAGTTAAAGAGATATTATCAATAAATGCGCCATAAGAATCAGAGGTTCCTGCACCAGAGAACATTATTTCAGATGTACCGCCAGTTGCTTCAACAGTGAAGTTATATTTTGTCCAACCTCGAGTAGTACTGTTTACTAAAGCTAAAGAGGTACCATTCCAAAAAACTTCTGCTTTATTTGTTGTTTCATTCCCTACTCTACGAGCAGAATAGTAGAAGGTTAATTCATACTTTTTACCTGCTTGTGTCAATACATTTTGTGAGATGCTGTAATTTGCTGTTGAATCAAGCTCTAGACGTTGCTCACCATCCTGTGCTGGTACGCTCGTTTGTTTGTTTGTTTGTATTTCAAATTTAGCATTGCTACTTCTAGTCCAGCCTGGAATTTGATCAAATAACTGCCATTCGCCGTTATGATCGGTTACAGGATCAGTATTTTCGAAAGAACCATTTTCTACCAAATTTGTACTAGACATTGCAATACCAGATGCGATGGCTAAAGGTAAAACTGCTAGTTTGGTTACAAATTTTTTCATGACATTCTCCGTTATTTATTAATATTAAAATTCTAATATTATTCATTCCTTTTTCAAATTTATATTAATGTTATTATGTTTAAATTATTGGTTGTTAAGCTTAACCTTTTGACTTTTATTGGGTTGTTTTTATCTAGGAAATTTCTTATTTTAAAGTTTGTATTTTTATTTGTTTTTTTGGGGTAGGCTTTTTTTATTTGTTTTTTATTTTTTCTAGTTAAAAAGTTTTTTTTGGTTTCATTTTCGAAGTGATTAATTTTGCTTTTGAAGGTCTTATTATTGTGTCTTTTTACTTTTCAGATTTATTACGCGTATTGTTAAATCAATGTTGAGGGAATATTTTTATGTGAGAAATGACGGAATGTTGAAAAAATGCCAGTATTAAACTGGCATTAAAATATCAAATGTATTTATTGAACTGAGCAAACTGATTCACTAATGTAAGTTAGATCATTCAAATGTGCAGGACCACGTAATACGAAAGTCGCTTCAGCAGTATTTTGATCTAGCGTATAAAGTTTCGCGCTTTGACCACTCTTTCTGCCAGTAACGTAGATAGTACCATCATCGGCGACTGCTAGGCCTGATGCCCAATTTACACCATGCTCACCAACTAAAGTTAGTTCTAAAGTACTTTCATCTACAGTGTAAAGTGCTTTATCAGTTAATAGGTAAAGTACGTTATTATCATATGAATAAGCGATATCACCGCCGGTGAACTCTTCACCTTCGAAGCTAAATTTACCTAATACTTCTTTCGCCCCTGTTTCAAGGTTGAAGTCGTACATGTAAGTTTTGCTTGTTGCACGTAAGTTAAGTCCATCAGGAGAAACTGTCGAACGGGTAATAGTATACGAGTTAGTATCTGCTAGTTCGCTTTGTGTGTTTGTTTCTAAATCAAGACTATAGATTTTTGAATCTCTAGTTTCGCTATCTAACTGCTCCATAAAGTAAAGCTTTCCGTCTTTACCAGCGATATTTGCAGCAGTGTTAGTAACACCTGCAATTGGTGAAACTGCAGATGTTTCTGGATCTAAGTGATAAATGTAGCCTTCAGTATCAGAACCAAATTTATTAATTGCATATAAACCTGATTTAACTGAGCAATATTCTGCAACTTCGGCGACAGACACATTGTCTATAAAGCCACCGGTACTACCACCTGTTCCAACACCTTTTAGAGTGATTTCTGAACTGGTTTCACTCGCTTCTACAGTAAAGCTGTATTTTGTCCAACCTTTAAATTTAGCATTAACAACACCTAAAGATTCACCATTCCAAAATACTTCAACTTTACTAGCTGTGTCATCGCCAGAAGTACGTGCTGAGTAATAGAAGCTAAATTCATACATTTTACCAGCTTCTGTTGATACAACTTGAGACACGCTATATTGTTGCGTAGAGCCAAGTTCTAGGTATTGTTGGCCATCTTTTGCTTTAAGAATACCCAAACCACTTGTTTGTACTTCAAAAGGGGCATTAGAGCTGCGTGTCCAACCTGTAATTTCATTGAATAATTGCCATTGACCACTAACAACTTCTGTTTCAAATGATCCATTTTCAACAAGATTTGTGTTTGCTACAGCGAACGCTGAGGCAACCGCTAGTGGCAATACAGCTAACTTACAAACTAAATTCTTCATAACATATCCTTTCTTTGATTAGATAAAGTGCTTTTATCTTCTTTATTCTCATCCTTTATATGAATATTTTCAATTTGGGTACACGTTTGTTTTTTTATATTTTTTAGTTTTTATAATTTAAGCTTATGAAATTTTTATATTTCTTTATTTGATAGGAAAATTCTGATTTTTAATGTTCTTTTTCTCTTGTTTTAATTTTAAATAATTAAGTTTTATATTGTTTTAATATAATCGGCATAAAGTTAGTCTTTTCTCGATTTCTTTGCGAACCATCCTGAGTTTTGATTTCGATTCATTTCACTAAGTAATTTTATCGCTTTCTCTAATGTTATTCGTTTTTCAGCAATATCGTCATAAATTTGGATGGCCCGTTTTTTACGTTTAACAGCAGCACCTGCATCTAAAAATGATTCGATCATTTGATTAAAATAACGAAGAGCTCGAGGTTGCGAACTCTCTTCGTTTACTAAAGTATTTTCGTCAGTAATCTTTTCTTGTAGAGCGGTTATTTCAGCTTGGCAAAACTCATTTTGTGCAAGCTGGCTTTTCTTAAGAGTAACTAATTTTTGTTTTAAGTAATCTATTTCTAATAGATTAAATGATACGATCATATTTAAATTTGTTAGTGCTGTTCTAAACTCTTTTGCAGAGCAATGTTTGCTCAGCATTTTTGTTATAGTTTGAGATACCTTTTGCCACTGTTGCCAAGCGTATACGTAATTCAATCCTGCCCCCTTAATATTTTGCATGCCCACAATCACTTGATGGGTATTTGGCAAAGCTAAGTTTGCAATAGCCATGGTTATCTCATCTGCGGATATGTTACTGTCGTCAAGTAGAGTAACTTTTGACTTTGTGATTAAAATTAATCGCTCTTTTATTTCATCCCTGTACTTTTGCATATCACCCTTTAAAGAGTCTAAAGCTATACGCTGATAGTAGTGGCGCAGGGTATAGAGAATAGTCGCGATTTCTTGAGATGGAATGTCTCCGGTGATTTCTTTTATACAAGACTTATTGACACTTCCTTCGCTTAGGGTGAGAAGGTTTTCTGCTATCATGTCGCCATAAGCACTACTTAGCCGCGCCTTTACTTGTGAGCCGGTGAGTAGGTTAAATTGCTCTAGTAGTGTCTCTAAGTTTTCAATATCATTAATTTCAATTAACTTATCGACTCTCTCTGTGAGCGCATCTAAAAAATAGCTATAAAATCCATCTACATTGCTACCAATCACTACGATTCGGTCAAAGCTGAGATCATTGCTTAATATTGAGGCAAATACCTTTGAACGTGCAACACGATCATTACGGTTGTTAATTAGTGCGATGACTTGAGTTTCAGGGTCATCGTTTAATTGATGCAGCTTGAGACGTTGCCAATTTTCTAACGTTGCTAATCGCTCGTTTGCGGACATGCTATTTACGAATGATTGACTTATTGTTGCAATTGGTGCTTTGGCAAAATGTTGTAATACACCTATATCTGGAACAATTCGTGCTGATGTTTCTTTAAATACATAGTCTTTATTTAAGCCTATATGCTCAGCCATTTTACAAACCAGTGCGATGTTGGCAGGGTGCTCTTGGTATGGATAAAGAGAGCGAATGTCCTCTGTTATTTGTAAGCTATCAGCCCAATGTACTTGAATTAAATTTGAGTTCTTCTGTTTCGCATTTAAGTCAAGAATTGGAGCCATATTTTGTTCGCTGGTGAATACTAGGCTATTTTCACCAATAAAATGACTTGTTTCATTTGCGACATCTATTCCTGTAGGCCCTAAAATATCTTCATGGTCTGGATAAGCATTGGTAATCGTAGAGAAATTATCATTCATCCAGTTTCTTAAAATTTTCACGTAACGTGGGGTTAACCCCATACATTCCCAAAGAAATACATCAGCTTTCACGTTTGTTGCAAAATGAAGTACATCACTTTGTTCCCAAATACTCGCTTTATCAAAAGGTCTGAACAATGGAATTTCGAACTGCTCTCCACTTGCTCTTGCATAAATAAGTGTAGCTTCACAACCTGTTGTTTTACTTATTACTTTTAAGGTTAAACTACTAAATAATGCAGCTTTTAAGCGTTCAGTTCCTGATTTACCCCGGGTGCCCCAGCCACCGATTGAAACGGGGATCTTTGCTCTATCCGATTTTATTTGTTTACTTATCCTAATATGGCGCGCCCAAAAGTATGTAGAAAAAGCCAAAACAAAAAAGATTAATTGGCCAATACTATTTTGATAAAGTGAATAGGCATACTCTTTAAAACTTGCCCACATATTGAATAAAAAAGGCGTTATAGATAGTTTCTTATATAAGTTGGCAATACTTGATTCCAATGGAAACTCTGCATCAAGAACAGATCCATATTGCTGAAATTCAAGTGCAAAACCTTTACTTCTTATGAGATCTAAGAAATCTCGCTGTTCAACCTCTGAACCATTTCGTAGATCATCTAATTTTTCAAAGTTGAATGAAATCCAACTATACGCATACATACGTTTGAGTATGTTAGAGGGTGGCGTGATAACCAAAATACCATCAGGTGTAAATGATTTTGCAGATGTTTTTAAGTTATCCTGCGACAAAATACTTAATAAAAAATCAAGCATGGGTAAGTGTGATCGAGCGCTGAACTGCTTATCATCGAATCGAGGTTCGCCAGGCACTTCTGTTTTGCTGATCTCTGCAACTGTGCAGCTCGGGACGTGCATAAATGCACTTGGCTTTCTAGCTTGTGTGTGATTAAAACTTTGGCGTTTTCCTGTGCTTGGGTTTCTAAATTCGTGCCAGAGCCGCCAAAAGCGGAAACCACGCTTATATCCCCTTGTTATTAGATAGCTTTTACTTTTTTCTTTTACGTTGAAGGCTTCATTATTTTGTGCTTGTTTGCTTAAAAGTCGGCCAAGTAAATCTTGCTCTACCTCCTTCGAACTTAAATTTATATCTAAATGTGAGTTTAAATTAAATTCGATCTCAGCAACTTGTTGCTGATACATAAAGCTGACTAACTGCTCTCGAACACGGGTAATAACGCGTCTGACGGCAATACTTTGTTCATTCTCAAGTTGTTTATTTAATACATTAATAAATGACTTAAATAATATATCTGCTTGATTTTGCTCTTCACATTCAACTTGTAAATTAAACATGATCCTTGGCGTAAGCTCCAACAGCAATCGTTTTTCTGCAAAGCTTTGTACTTTTTTTAACTGTTGGCGCCATATATGAAACGATTGTAGCTCTTCGGTAAAACGAGGATCCGTTAATTGCTTGATGAGTGTCAGCTTTACAGCTTGTTGAGTTTCTTTTTGTAAGCGAACCATTAAAAGCTTGATAGCAAAAGGCCAAGGTAATAGTGGGCATTGTTCAATAACACTTTGTCTTACACGGGGATAGGCGTGTTTTGCAAGCAAGATTAGTAATTTATAATTAGCCTCATTTAATTTTGGTTGTTTACATATAATTTTTGAAAAAGATGTCAGTAGAAACAAATGTTGTCGTTCTACTTTAGCATTTGGCAAGACATCTAAATCAATTTGTGAGCGCATAAAATAGCGGGTAAAAGTAGGTCTTAAATTGATCAGGATCTCTAAAATATCCACTTTGGCGGCATGAGGTGTTGATTGCTTCTCAAGAGAAAACAGTAGTAGCTCAACAAGATTGGAATCGAACTTAGTTTCGCCGACATATTCACTAATTAAATTAACTTGGTTGGCAAGAGCGCGAAAAATAGAGTTACGAATTGCTTCATTCTCAGTTTTTTCTAATAAACCTAAAAAGAAACTTTCTAAGTTAAGTGTTAACCATGATTTAGTTATTTCTCCCGAGTGAATGCGTAAATAACGATTAGTTAGATCACCTAGTTTACCTATTAAGAATTTCAATGATTGCTCAAGCTCAGAGACTTTATCTTGGTATCGGTTTACGATGGCTCCTTCATCAAACCAACGTTGAAATGCCTCTTGATCCTTTTGCAGTTGCAATTTGCTTGCGCCAAGTGCTGCTGCATAGTCTAAAATATGAAATTGTCTTTCCGCTTTTAACTCAGCATGATTTAAACGTTCAATAAAGCGTCTGTGATCGCTATCAAGCTTGGTCAATTGATTTTGTAAGGTATCTATTTTATGAGTTAAAAATGCAATGGCTTGCAGTAATAGCCAGTCATCTTCGTCATAATCTTCAGGCTGATCCTTGATTAGCTCCCATTGACTTAATTCATCTACGAGTTCGCGGTATTTTTGACGATATAAATCTAACCAGAAACTGGCAATATCTGCGAAAAGCAATTTTTCAAGGCGTTTTGTAAGTCCGTTACTACTCATAGTCACTGTGCTCTAGCAAATGATTTAACTGAAGTGTTGGGAATATAATTTCATCATGTGCAAAAGGAGCAAAACCTGTATGCTGATTATTACCTGATGAAAATTCGATACTTATATTGTGGTTATCCCATACCCAATCCTGTTGTAATCGAACCTTTAGCCAACCATGCGAGAAATCACCTAAATTAATTTGCGTTTGCCAAGCAAATTGTGTGATGTATTGCCAAGTGGCTGTAGCACGGTTTTCATCCTTCAAGCGGTAATAACTATCAATGCCGAGTTGGAAAATATGGTCATGATAATATTGGTTCCAGCTTGTGTTGAAGCGTAAATAATCTAGGCTTGTCCAATCATCATTTGAACTGGAGGAAACACTAAAATTTAAATAATTGTCGACCCAAGGTTGATAGCGGTATTGATAAAACCCCTGCCAACCAGATGCATGGTTTTCACGATAAAAATTGAACACACTTGAATTAAGTAAGTCGTCACGGAGATAATCGTTTAAATCAGCGCTGCTATAGCGAATAAATGGTGACAGTTGCCATTGATGGCGATGTGTTGAGTCACGTTGCCATTTTTGCCCAACATAAAGGCTGCCATCAAGAGCATATTGACTGTCAAAGCCATCATGACTTGGTTGCCAGCGGCTTTGAAGTTGCGCACCCGCATACCAGGGGGTTGTATCATCTTGCCATGAATAATAGCCATTAAGCGCCATTATGTCTGTCTGGTTTTCACTAAATGAATAATAGCCTTCTAATTGATACCAATTGTTTTCGTCGTTAAAACGTAAGCGAGCACCAACATCAATGTCTCGTCGCGTTGGGATATTTTCAGCGCTCTGAAATATTTCTTGTTGATCGTAAAGAATGAAAGCTTGCCAATTTAAATCATCACTTTGAAATGATGTTTGCTCACTTACTATTTTTTGCTGCTCAGGTGCTTGATAAGTGACTAAGTCTGGCAAAGGAATTTGCGCTTGAGTAAACTCTGAAATCTTATTGTTAAGATCACTCAGTTCCCATGTATAAAGGCGTACATGCTCAAGCTCAGCGGCTTTGACTTCAATTTTTCCTGCTGGGTGGAAAAATTGACGTTCGTTGCGACTGTAGTTATTCATTTTCTCTAATTTAATCAAGCGATCTGCATTCAACGTTGCCACTAGTGGTGTGTTAGGGACTACAGAATAAAATAGCATGGTTGTGGGTAAATCTAACTTTCTCCAACGACCTGCAATATATTGTTGTGCTTCAACTTTTAGTTGCTGAGATAAATAGGGATTAAGCCAGTGAAGGGCAATAATGTTATTATCTAGCTCTTGTTTGTTAAATGTAAAAGGAATGCTCTGCTGCTCGGTAACTGACCATATTTTTAAATTGTTAGCGAGTTTTATGGATAAGTTTGCCACATTAGCTTGAGCCAGTTCTGCAGTAGAAAAACTAAATACGAAACGAATTTGTTCTCCCTCTGTTTGGGCTAAATCTATGTAAAGTGTGTGGAATGGTCGAATCAATAATCCTTCATTGTTTTTTAAATGCGTTTTGAATTGGTTAAATCTATCAGCAAAGCTATTTTGTGCAGAACTTTGGATATCGAAAAGGCGTGTACCAGCATAATCTACAAGGCTATCTAGAGGTTGCCAGTGACCAAAACTTTCTATTCTATTTTGTAAAAAGGTCGATGAAGCGGATGCGGGTATTGTAGCGATCCGCTGTAATAATTGCGTGTATTCATTATTGTTTAAACGCTTTTTAGATAATAAATATAGGCCATTAATTAACAGCTCACGTTGTGTTGTATCATAGGCATAAATTAGCGACATAATATCGCCTGTGATTACTTTGTTCGTAGCATCAGAATAATACTCAAATCGTGTAAATAACGAATCAGAGATATCTTTGACATCTAGAAAAGTCTTCTGATCTGCTGATAAATTAAGTGTTTCTCCAGCTTGCAGACTAACGATCATCGTTGAAGAAACAGAGGTTGCCTGTTGGCTTTCAACGACCAATGTGTTTGAAGGTATATCACTAAAGATTGGTATTAATTTATGCTGGTATTCACTATCAGCCATTAACCATGCGGTTTGATACTCGCCATTTTGCTTGGCTTCAGTCCGTGCACTTATGCTCAGATGGACTGGTTCTAATGCTGTATATTGCCAAGGCATATGTTGAGAGAGTACGGTGTTTTGCAACTTCCCTTGTGAATTTATTAACGTTTCTTGCGCACCCGAAAGTAATTCATACTGTTTATTTTCGGCTTTTATCGTAGAGCTCAAACTATGGTAGTTTAGAGCCGTATAACTTTGTTCGGCAATCTGAGTTTCTTCTGCTTGATGTGCAAGCCAAAGCGCAAGTCGGTTTTTCTGTTGCTTAGTTGCAAGTTCGATCAGTATATTTCTGCACTCGCTTAATATATTTAGGTTACCAGCACATAGGGCAAACAGTTTAAGCTCTTGCTGTTCGGCTTGATAAGTGTCTAATAGCGATCTTAATGCAAACTGTTGCAATTCCTTTTGTTGCGTACTTTTATATAGTCCTTCTAAATAACTCGTAGCAAGATGAAACTGGTGTTGTTCACGTAAAATATCTATTTTAACTTGCCATGCTTGCTCTGCGACTGATGGATCGGGGTTTTGCGTTAATGGTTTTAAAAAGGCAAGTGCATCTAATGGTGCCGATTTAGCTAAATCCTTAGCGGTTAGCATAGATTGCTGCCAATTTAGTAACTTAACTTTTCTCCTTGCTGGCGCATAGGGCTGTATCATCGCAAGATAGTCACTATATAACTTTCTTAAGTGGTTAGTTACCAGTTGAGCTGTGATAGGGCTGTTCTGATCAAGAGCTCCAGGTTGTAAGTAGAGTACTTCGTTACTAGGAAAATCAGTGAGTGTTCGAGCATAAACTGCAAACTCAATAACGGGAACGTAGTCAGTAGTTTTTTGAATTGTCATGGTTTTGTGGTTTACAGGAACTGACACACTAATCGTTTGGTAATGTTGTGTTGCCTTGATATTTATTAACCAGCTTATGCCACCAGCTGTCAGTTTTAACTGACTATCTTCATCGCTTCGAGCTACAAATGTAAGCCAAGGGGTTGCACGTTTTTGACTCGATAAGTCATAACGAAGGGGGACTTGAGAAAGTGATGTAATATCCCTAACTTGCTTATTAATACGAGGATAAAACTGATCATCAACTAATCGTTGTTCTTCAAGCTCAGTGATTAGAACACTTTTTGATGATGTAGAGGCATGCACTACGCTGCTGCCTTTTAGTAGAGTCTGAGTAGACATTAAAGAAAGCAAGTCATAATGGCGTTTTACAGCCAAAGGCTCATTGTGCGTAAATACGTCATCACTAAAAACGTTGAGGGAATATTTATTGTAAACTGATTCCATCGCGTCATTAGCGGTTTTTAACCAGTAAGGTAGCAGCAACTTTTCCTTGGTTTTGTTAGCTGTTGTGTCATCGAATATAGCTCGATGGCTTTGTGTTATTTTTACGTAAGCATCTGTGTGGCTTCTTATCGTTAAATATTGCCCTGCATTAATGGCTAAATAGTCACTATTTACCAGACCTACTTGTTGATCTTGATATTCAAGAGCTTGGTTATTAATGATGTTTACTTTTGCTGTGAGTACTTCATCAACATAGGCATACACAGCGCCGTGGCGCTCCAGTGATTGCATATTTTTTCTAACAGAAAGCTTAATTTTTTTAGCATCAGGGAAGTAAAGAGTAACTTCTTCGCCTTTATCGAATTTATAAAAACGTTCACTGCCTTGCCTTGAAGAGAGTAATATTGAAGGTTTGGCAAGTTTTAATGCGCGTTTAAAGCTATCAATTTTTGTTTGATAGTGGCCAACTAAAGCTGAAAACTCAGCCTGTTCATCCTGACGGTTTTGAATTGCCACAATACGGTTGTGGCCTAAGGCCGGAAGTTGGCAGCGTTTATTAGAACACAGTAAGTCTCGTTCCAGTTGTATCCGTTGCTGAATATATTGTGTGTTGCCTACACTCATAATGAACTTATCTAACAGTTCTGAGTTGATCTCCAACCAATGCCCTTCAGGTAGCCATAAATATTGGTGTTCAAAAGAATCAACTTGTATCTTTTGTGTCGTTGCCAGCACATCTAATTTAGGTGAAGTTTTTAACCAAATCGGCGGCTGAAGTACTGCATGCTCTTGCTGTTCAGCATGAGCAGGTTTAAAGGCTAGCAGCGTAAGTGTTATAAAAGCGATTATGAAATAAGGCATTGGCTAAACTGCTTTAAAAGTAAGTTATTGGTAATTAAGCGCTCTCGTAGTTCGCGACTTAACTCGATATGGAAAAAGTGACTATTCACAGGACCTAGCGAATTAAGAATGTTTTGTGTACCTCCTAGTTCATATACATCCTGCCCATAAACTAGTGCATTAACATCTAGTTTAGAATTCAGGCATTTAGAGATGTGTAAGCTGCGTTGCGATGCATGTAAATGGCCTTCGCTAATGATGATATCTGCTTTTCGTCCTTGCTCTGTAGTGCGCTTTTCCTTTGCAAATCCATGGATTTGATAAATTGAAAATGTTTCAACGATTTTACCGTATGCCAGAATGAAGGCATTACTACTGCTATTTTGGTATTGACTAAAGTCTATAATTTTACCTTGGAGGTCGCGGCTGCTTCTATGTTTAGTATTCGTCAACAAAACTTGGCACTCACTAAACAGAGCTTTAGCAATTAGTAAAGTATGCTTGTCAAAATATCTATGCGGTGCATAAGAAATACAAGGTTTACCTTTTGGCTTAAAATGTATTTCGCCACCTGAAGTTAAAGATTTCTTGGCATACAACACACCCTCGCTAAAAGTAAAGTGCTTAGGGACTTCATCTTGGTTATTGAGCCAAGCATGCAAGGTAAATGTGAGTTGCTCAAAATCACTCTCAACACTTGTTAACGGAGTAAATAATAATGCAAAAACAATAATAAAGTTAAAGTTCATTATTCCACCACCTTACTTTTTGCTCCTGCATTGGGTACTCTTCAAGTATAGACAACCAAATTGTTTCTGAAGAACTTAAAGTCACATACTGCAGTGTCTCTATATCATTAGCTAGATTGAGTGTAACGCTCGGATAACTCGTTATTTGACTTTTTTTAGGGTGGATCAAAAAAGACTTTAATAGTTCAGAGTTGTGAAGTTGGAAACTTTGCTTCGCAATACTGTATTCACTTGTAAGCCCAAGCTTGTACTTTGCAGAATGCGAAATGTTTAAAGTTACAGGTTCATTGCTTTGGGCACGAAATACTTTAAAAACAATACTAATTGGACGTTTCTTTTTATCATATGATAGCTTTACTGGCTTATTTTTAACCAATTGATAAAGGCGCTGTTTTACCCAAGGACGATGACCATACCAATTTTGATAAATTACACTGGCTTCGTTAACTAACTGCTGTTGATCAGCAAAAGAGATGTCATCAGTTTTAAGCTCTTTTGCACTGTTACTATTTAATCGAGAGATTAAGCGGTTATCATTTGAGCTAGCAGAGGGAATAGCCTGATTTTTATCATAGAGTCCAAAATTAAACTCCTCTGCAGGTTGCTGTTCCTCATAGTAACGGTTCGGGCTTAACCCAAGAGCCACATTTGATAGTGGTAACAGATTGAAAAGCTCTTTAGATTGATAATAAGTTGTAGTTTGCTCAACATCTGGAGGCGGAGCAAATGTACGAATATTTACAAATAGATCACGTTGCGATAAGTCATAATGATTACGTGCTTTTTGTTCATACCATGCTGCAATATCATAAAAGCCATTAGTAGACTCAGTAAGAATTGGCTGGTGTGCAATTCGGCGTTGATAATGAAAACTCGCGAGTCTTGATTTCAATCGCACATACACATCGTTATTAGCCGTAATTTTTACATATTTTGTCTCTTTCCCAGTACGAAGGTAGTAGGGGGTAAGCATACCTACTGCTTGTCTTTGAGTGTTGTCTGCTATTAATCGATCAAAGTCAGAAATTTCACCTTTGATAGTAATAGAGTAACGCTCTATTTGGGTTTGGTTTTCATCGTATAGAGAAATATCTAATTGACTCGTTTCGAGAGCCCTGAGCTCAAGGTTCAAATGACTTAGTGGCACGACATCAAACTCTACGAGCTCTTGCGCATTAATCAGGTAACTACCAGCATAACTTGTTAAAATAGCGGTACCAGATTCAGTTCGCCACTGGGTTAGCAGCTCTTGCTCACTGCAAATTGTAATTAACCCCGGCTCAAGAGGCTGAGTTTGATATGTGTTTTCTTTATCTGTTAGCGTGTAATTTATAACTTTTGGTGCTTCAAACTGAAGTTTGTCATACCAGATTAATGACGGAGTCTCTTGGTCATTACTAACAGTGAAATTTAAACGATCACTATTATCTAATGTGATACTGGCGCATAAATCATGTTTGGTATAGTAAGCAGCAAGACTATGCTGTTGCTGACTAAAATCATAGGTTAGTACATTATATGGTAAGCTTTCATAAAGAATATCTGATTTAAAGTCGATTCCAGGAATACCTTGTGGCGCTATTTTTTGCCACCAAAACGCCATTGCATTCGTTATTTCAGTATTTGTTAAGGTATTTTCACCCATCGTGAGGTAATCAGTTGCACGTTTACGTCTATCGACGGGGCGTTTTAGCCAATTATTGAGTGGATCAACGTTTTGGTCAGGCGTTTTAGCATGCACTCGAACTACCACTCCTTGAATTGTCTTTTCTTCAGGAATAAGTGTAAGTGCTAAGCTCTTTGCTTGTGGGTAATGCTCAATGGGTAGGTAAAATGATTGCCCAGAAGCCACATTCAAAGACTGCTTATTTTCAATGATTTGCTTAATTTGTTGCTCTTGACTGTTATTAACTAACTTTGAAGCGTGGTGATAAACTTTGTCTACAATCACCTCTTTTTTGTCATTATAAAGAGTGTATTTGATGGCGTAATTTACCGGCTGTTCAAGAGTAATAGATTGATCAAATACGGCGTTTGATAAGATCCTAAGTGAGTGTGTTCGCTGATTTGAAAATGTATAAGTTAGTGGTTTTGTGCTACTAAGCCATTGTACTTTCGAGCGAGTTTCTTTACTGGTTTGGGGATTAACTGGTTCAGCAGAATCTAGCCAAATTAAAAAGCTATTCCAAGCAAATAAGGCCATTAACAATACAATGATAAGAACTAAGATAGCGAAAAAGCGTTTAATTAGATACATCAAAGCCTCCCCCCATCATTTTGTTGAAAACATCCACATCGATCAATTGATTGCTCGCTGGATTATATATAGCGACTAGGCTATTGTGCTGCTTGATCATCAGTGCGAATTTATCTAAGTTTTCTAATTTTATGGTTTGTAATACGCACTCATTAAGCTCTGAACATATTGTTTTCAGTACAGCAATTTGCTTATCAGCGGTATATTGATTAATTTTTCTAAAGATAATTTGTTTATCGCTGTCAGGTAACGTTAACCAGTTAGAAGGAGATAAAGTGGCTAGGTTAATAGTGGTGACTGTTGGATAAGTAGAAATCGCAAGAAGGCGCATAAGCAAACTATCTTGATCCATTGAAAACTGTTCTTTAAAGTCTGAGGCTATCCATAAAGTAGCGAGCTCGCTGTTTGCATTAAACTGTTGATAGCCATATTGCGGTGAGCTACCAATCTCAAGACCCCGAGTGGCTTTTTGGCCCGTTACTACTTGGTAATTAACACCTAAAATGCTTAAGTCTTTGGTTAGTTTTTCCATTAAAGGGGCAGCAACGTCACTTACCTGAGTATTTGAAAATGCAATTGCATTAGGGCGGATCCATGACGGAGCACTATGGCTGCGAATTTGGATATTTAAGCTCGGTTGTTGTGCTTTAAAACGCGAATAGCTTTGATGGACGATATTGAATAATGAATCTACGTTGTCTGCAGCAAGTACATTAGCCTTCGGGTGAGCATATGGGTGTGCTCCTGCAATTAATAAGTTAGCGGCATTTGAAGTCGTAAAAAGTTGGCTGGCAAAACTAAGTGTATTTCCTTCAAAAACAGGTCTTGGCACGCTTAAACTTATTGCTTCATGTTTGCTAAGCGCAAACGCATACAGACCTTGGCCAAGATCCATTGCTTCATTATTTTGTAAGGGACTTAATAGTAAATATCGGCCACTATTATTCTGTACTAGTTGTAACTGATAGTTAAGTAACTCTGCAGTGCCATTTATCTGCTTCAGGTGATTTAAAATATCCTCGTTCAGTGAGGCATTGCCTATTTGCTGTATCAATCTATATAGTGGTGTTAGTACTTCAAATTCCCAAAGCGCAACTTGGCTGTGTGTCAGTGGTTGATAATTGAGACTGCCTTTACTACTTATATACGATGAGAAATCTTCGACAATTTTGACCATTTCTTCATTGATTATGTTGAGTTTTAAATTGCTATAACGGTAATTTTCACGGTATATATACGCCAAAATGTTGGTGTAATTATCTCCATTAAGAAAGACTTCTAGCATAGACCCTTTAAAACTACTCGAAGGCAAGCTACTCGCTGTTGCCTTACCAAAATAAGTTGCTTCACTGCCGATAAACTCATGCATTTCGCGTTGGCTTATAGATGCCGGAAGTCGATTAAAGATCCAATACTGGCTTTTAACTTCAGCAGGCGTGCTTTTTAGTAAAGCTGCGGTGTAGCGGTTAGATTCACGAACTTGCAATAATTCTTGCGCCTCTAATGCGTTAATAAATGCTTGGTAAAAAGGGCTTTGCTGGTTTTCCTTTGCTAATGTTATTTGAGGCGTTTTTGTTGCCCCAAACACTAAAGCTTTACTTTTTAGATGCTGAAAAATAAGGGCTGCTGAGTCGCTAGCAAGATTTTCAGTGATAGGATACGGAACTGTGATCATGAGTGGCGTTTGTGGCGTTTTGTTAATCACAAATAAACCGCGTTGCTGATTCTCAACAATATCTATTAGGTATACATAGTTTTCATCACTAACAAGTTTAAACCCGATAGAGTTAAATAAAGCGCTAAGGTGACCTATTTTTTGCTTACTTTTAATCGCTTCATTTAACTGATAAACCGCATATTTGAAATCAGAGACTGCCTGATTGGCTTTGTAGCTACTTACTGTTACCTTATTAGAACGAGTAGTATATAAGTAGCTTTTGTATTGACTCACTTGCTGATTGAGCGTGATGACTTGCAACTGTTCTGCTTCAGGGTCAATATTTTGTTTTGTTAGTAAAGAAGGGATAAGCATTACTAAAAAGCCAACAATAATAGCAAGGCTTCCACCTACAACAGATGTTTGAAAAGTGGCTCTGAGCACAAGGCCTAACGCATTTTTTTGATAGATCTTTAGGGCAAGTAAGGTGGCTAGCATGTAACCAAATGCAAAAGTGTCGGTTACTTTTACCGTTGGAAAAAACCAAACGACGATATAGTTTAAAATAAGCTTAAAGATAAAGCCTATAGTAAAAAATAACATCAATAATCTAGCACCTTCGATATGTGCATGTTTTAGGCGAGTGAAATGGATGAGAGAGCCGCCAACGGCTAAGATAACAGCAGTTTCAATGAATGAGGTTAAAATCTTACTTGGTTGGGTAAGCTGCAAAGCTAATAGGGCTGGTAGCATGATACCATTGAATTCCCAACCATATTTTAAATTTGCTCTGGAAGCTAAAAAAGCGGTAATAACTAAAATAATATAGGCTTTTGGTGCTGCAATGATTGATGCGGCAACAGCTTCATACATAATACCTAAGTTAGCGATACTAAAATTGGTAAATGGCATGAGTACAAATCGTACTAAAATATAGGTAATGAACAACTGAATAAAAGTTACTTTCAGGCCGTACTTAAAGCCACCATTCCACATTACATTGGCAGTTAGTGCGATGATGATAAGACCCAAAGAATAAAGTTGTGATGCATAATCGAAAGTGATATCCCATTGGCTCAACTGATCTGCAATAATTGGCCAAAACAGGGTATCCATACAAACACGAACTAAAATACTAATTAGGATGATGGCAAAAAAACGGTCCCTGCCAAACATTTCACTGTAGCCAAAACGCTCCATCAAGTAATTTGCACTAAAGCGCATAACCCCAAACACAACAATTGCTTCTATAATAATCACCGCGGCAGAGGTGGGGCTTATTATCAAAAGTGGCACAATGTAACCTGGTACAACAAGGCCTGTGAGTGGAAAACCAAAGCGCAAATTCAGTAGGCATACTACAGCCGTGCCGACCCAAACAGTTGTTATTACTGATTGGCCCAGTCCACTACCTGCAGGAAAAAGCGCTAAAACGAAATCCATTAAAGTTTAGCCTCCGAAGTTATTTCGGGAGTATTTGCTATAAACTCAAATAAAATTCCAGATACTTGAAAAGGTGCACCTGATGCAGTTTGCGAGTTATCTGAATGAAGCGCTCTAATAATTAGAGTGTAATGATGTGCACCAAGTTTAGCAGGAAGCTCAACGGTCGCTTTATTAAGAGTAATGTAACGTAATTTACCCTTTGCAATCTCAATATCAAGCTCACAACTTTTACACAGCAAATCAAGCGCAGTGGTTTCAAAAATAGCTATTTGATGCTGCTTAGCAAAACGCTCTAAAGATGCATTGGTTTGAATAACTTGACCAAACAGATTAAAAAGCACAGTTGCTGGGCTTGTGTGGTTAAAAACCATCTCTAAGGTAGTAAGCTTTTGCTCCATTTCGTTCAGGGAGCTTTTTACCTTTTGGCTAATAGGCTCGTGCAGCTTAAAGGTGAGTAGCCTGTTTAATAAGGTACGGTTTTTAGCCTGTGTTGTTTTGAAAATATGGTAATGGAATAGTAGTTCAGCAACCTGAGCTGCAAATTTATTAACGTTTTGCTCAAAGGCTTGCTGATTAAAGTTATGATTAGGAATGATTGATAAAGCCCAAAACCCACGGACATCTCCGGCGTATACCAGTGGTGCGATAAACTCGATTTCACCGTCAATGATTTGCTTAAAAAATGGACGGTTGATCTTTACGATACCCAATGACTTTAACGCATTACTATAAGGCGTTCGCTGATAGTCACGTCTCATTTCTTGAATATCATCAAGTTGGCAGTTGATAGCCCGAATTTCAACGACGCGATGGTCGTCTTCTTTTCGAGCTAAAAAAATTGATTTTTCTAGATCTAACTGTTGGCTAATTAATTGTATTATGGGATCCCATGGAGAAGGGTGCTCTATAAAGCTTTGCGGAATATAACGGCCCATCATCATTTGCTGAATGTTATTTACATCAGTTGTAAGCTCTTTATCTTCAGAAATCTTCCTCGCCAACACAACCCAAAATAAAGTGACAAAGGTCAGAATGGTGTATTGGCCGATAGGGATAAATAACTTTGCAAAGTTCACTAAAAAATAGCCAGCGCAACACCAAATGATAGTTATGTTTAGTGCGACTAGAAATGAGTAACTAATCGACATTTTTTGAAAGAAAAACAGTAGGACAAATACCAGTATCAGCGCAAGTATTATCGAGATAACAAAATTAAGCTCATTTATTGTGCTGTTTTTTTCGAGACTATCAGCGATATAAGCAAAAAGAAGTAAGGGGTCATTAAGCCCTTCTAATTTAGGAGCATGTATCAGCACATTAAATTCAGCTGATTGCTGACCGACAATAATCACTTTATTTTCGAGTTGCTCACTCATCACATCAAAGCCAAGAACTCGCTTAGCTGTAAATTTAGGTAGCGCAGAAACTGCCAATTTAAAGTTAATCAGTCTTGATTTTTCATGGTTATAACCAAAAACAGCTTGCCACACACTTTCACATTCAAGGTTAGTCGCTGCTGGAATACGCATTTGATATGTCGCCCAAATCTCTACGTTAGGCACACAGTACTTACTATGCGAATAAGGATAGAAAACACGCTCATTGTCTATAGGTGCTAAAGGTTCATCTGCTAAAACAATGATTGCTTTTGGCTGGTACTCAGTAAGCTGGGTAACTAATTGTGAATGGTTAGCACTAAGGTTTTGACTGGTGATAAGCACTACATTTGTTTGCTGAGTGCTACTGAGAGATTCTATTTTTTTATATAAAAAGGCATTACTTGCTTGAAATAAATTCAGCAGGTTACTGATAATCACAATCGTAAATAAGCAAACAGTAAACCAAAAGGCTCTTTGCTGCGTTAATTGCAACAATTGTTGTAATACAACCACAATTCCTCCTTAATCAAGTACAGTGAATGTAAGCGTTAAGCTCACTTCACTACTTGAATTGACTTTTAAAAAGTCAAAACCGTGCATTTTATCGGTCTTCCATTGTCCGTTTTCTAGGTTGATACTTTGTTGCCAGCTGATCATTGCGACATCATCTAGACGCGTGATCGCTTCTCCTGTATTGGGTGGATAGTGCCTAAATTGTAGCTTTACGCCACGAGGGGGTAATTTTTTAGGCCCAAGTGTTAACTCATCAGAAGGTAAACTAAAGTCATGGCTAAAAACATGCCATGGTTGATTACCTCCTTCGCTAACGGGAATTTGGTTTTCTGCGAAGGTAAGGTCATCAATTTCTGTTGTATAAGTAAGCAAGGCCTCAAGCTGACCACCATTTTCAGATTGCAAATAGGTCAGTAACGAAAAGTCTTTACTTAGCTCTAGTGCACCTGTTTCGTCGGTTAACTCCATAACCCGCATAGTGTGTCTAAATGGAATAATAGAGGGAGTGTTGTCAAACTTATCACGGGTTGAGCACAGAGCTTGCAAACCATTGAACGGCTTATCAGTGCAAGGCAACACACTTTCACTGCTATGATCCCATCGACTTACTTCAAAGGTGTCTGCGTCGTTATCCCAATCTTCAAAATCGCCAAAGACCATAATATCTCGGCCCACTAAAAGCGTATCTAAAGAGCCACTATTAACGTCTATGGATGAAACGTAAGCAGCAGATGATGGTGAATATTGTCTCAAGTCTATGATGTCAGTGGTGGCATCAATGTTGATAGTCACTTGCTGAGTATTTTTTGTTGCCTGATTTGCAGCAAAATATATTTCAGCGTAGCTTTCTCGGGGAACAAGTGTAATATTGTCATCAGAAAGTTCGGCGATTCTTCTCAATAAATAGTGACTTAAAAAACCAGTGGTGAATCGAGGTTTATAGTCTTCTAAATAAATAGGATAAGCAAAACCACGAGTGATTTTTTGGCTTTGCGTATCAAGGTCCAGCATAACTGCAAGGCCTAATAAGGTATCAAGTCTGGGTTGGTCAAATACAAAGTTACCCAAGCCCAATATGGCTGGTATTTCATTAAATACAGCAAAGCCTTGGGCAATGTGTGGGTGATGGCCAATTAGTAGATCAGTATTTTGTGAAGAAAGAACTTCAAATCGGCTACCTATATAAGGTGATGGAGTATACGAGTATTCATCACCACCATGCATTTGTGCAATGACAAAGTCAGTAGGATCTAATTGTTCAAGTGCAGCTTTGACTGCCGCTGAATTTGTTAAATCAGCAGCCCCACCTTTATTGGTGTCAGCAACGTAGGTATATTGATGTTCTTTTCCGGTAATTGAAGTTGCAGCAAAGAGCACTAAATTAACATTATCAAGGTTATGCTCGACAGTTTTAAAAGCGTCAGTTTCACTTAAACCCGCGCCGCTATTAAGGAACCCTGCATTTGACACTTCAAGGAGTGTATCTTCAAGACCATTCTGCAAATAGTCATAGATGTGATTATTACCAAGGCCAACATAATCAATACCAATTTCAGTTAGGCTTTGCAGTGATTCAGGCAAAGAGAAAAAGCTGAATTCTTTAGTCGGATGAACTGTTGTTGGCATCGTCGTAATAGGTGACTCAAGATTAACCGATGAAAAGTCAGCAGCTTTAAAGAGCGCTGCAACTTCTGTGGTTATGGCGATACTATCTTCGCGTGCTGAGTCAGGACGAATGAGCGCAGTGTTAACATTAGGTACAGATGTGCCCATTGTCTCTAATTTGGGGTCTAGGAAGCGTCGACCAAACATTGTATCACCAGCAAATAACAAGCTTTTTGAATTTGCTGATTGTGTTTCTAATTGGATGTGTGAGGTTACAGAGTTAGGTTGGTTTACTAAAATACCTGCCTTTGGGAAATAACCTGATTGTGCAATAAAAACAGCGTGATTACCAAAAGAGAGGTTGCTAATAGAAACACGTCCATTTTCATCGGATAGGTACTCTTGACCTGCAACGTCAACGCTCACATTGTTAAGAGGTGTTTGATTTTCATTGGTAATAGTAAATACGATGTCAGCGGTGCCCGCAATTAGCGCTTCACGATCACTAATTGTATCTTGCTTTTGTTGTTGCGGTTTATCTTCACTAGGATCTTTTACTTTGCACGAGATTAGAGCTGTGCAAAGAATCAACACTAACGAATTGACAATTACTTTCAATTAACACCTCGAGCTGCCACCTAATTTATTTTAGATAGGTCAAAATTATTACAACCATTTTATAATCGCGAGCAAATAGGAACAACACGTCTTTGGCTCTGAAAATTCAGATATTGCAATGAAAAACAGTAAAATAAGTAACGGTTAAATAAACAAAAAATAAAAACCAATAAAAAGAAATGGGTTATTTTTATAGTGTAGTCTAAATTGATTAGTTGGTTGAACCTGAGCGAGAATCAAGTTCGTGTTGCAGGTTTTTCTAGAGTGGGAACAGATGAAAAAGGCCATTTAATGGCCTTTTTGTGCGTATGGGCTTTCACAAAATGAAAGTTAGAATTTGTATTTAATACCAAACATAGCAACGACAGGGTCAATTTCTACAGTTGATGTTAATGCTTTTGAGCCGCCAGCATATACAGTTGCATCTGTATCGATATCAATAAGTGAAACCATGCCATGTAGACCCCAGTTTTCACTCATCATGTAGTTGAAACCAGCTTGAGCTGCAAAGCCAAATGAGTCGTCTAGTTTGACTTCTACATCGTCAGTACCTAATGTTGCTTTTAGTGCAGATGAAGGCTCTTCATCAAAGAAAACTGTATAGTTTACGCCTACACCTACAAATGGACGGAATTTATAGGTTGCATCAAAAAAGTGATATTGTGCTAGGAAAGTTGGTGGTAAGTGTTTAATTTTAGCAATCTTATTACCAGCTAAGCCTCCAGCACCTTGAACATCATGACTAAATGGCGTTGCAGCAACTAACTCAAGCACCCAGTTATCGTCTAGTGCATAATCTATAGTAATACCTAATTGCGTGTCATCATCTGCGCGTAAGCCTAGTGCCGGAGCTTCATTGATTTTTGAGCTATCGTTGTCAGGGTTTACGTTAATAGCACCCACGTTCACGCTTAAGTTTGCGTTTGCAACAGGAGAGAGTGCTAATAGTGAAGTAAGTAATGCAATGCTTAATTTGGTTTTCATGCTGTTCTCCGCGAACTACTTGTCTTATTTGGTTGAGGCTATTATTACTAAGTTGGAGGGGACAAAACCTGTTCTAGATCAAAGTTTCAAAAATGTTTGAACTAAGTGAAGCCATTTATTGATTTAGATTAAGTTTTTAAACGGGTACAGCGAAAAAAGATTGACTCTCATTGACTTTATATTCAGTTGCGGCTGTTAAACTAACGATGTTATTAGTTTATTAGGTGTTTTTCATGGCTGCTCCCCAGCATTTATTTCTTCATGGCTCGATTTCAAAAGCGTTACTTAAATTAGGTATCCCGATCATCTTAATTAATATTTTGCAGTCTGCTTATCAGTTAACTGATGCTTTTTGGGTAGGGCGCTTGGGGGCAGAGCAAGTAGCTGCCGTTTCTGTCAGTATGCCGGTTACTTTTTTAGTGATTGCTATTGGCTCTGGGTTGGCAATGGCGGGAGCCATTTTATCTGCTCAATATATGGGAGCTGGCCAGCAAGATAAGGTAAATCATGTTGCTGCTCAAACCATGTTAATGGTGACAATTACCGCAACCATACTTGGTTTAATAGGTTATGTGTTATCGCCTTACTTTTTGACTTTATTAGGTGTTGAAGAGCAAGTGTTTGGTGATGCGCTTAAGTTTATGCATGTGTCTTTCATTGGTGTTGTGTTTGTGTTTATTTATGCCATGTTTCAGGCCTTAATGCGTGGCATCGGGCAAACTAAGGTGCCACTGTATATTGTTAGCGGTACTGTTTTACTCAATTTTGTGCTCGACCCTTTACTGATTTTTGGATTTGGTGATTTCTCTGGTTTTGGCGTAATGGGGGCGGCATTAGCCACTCTCATTACGCAAAGTTTAGCGGCATTAATTGGCGTTTGGGTATTTTTGCGAGGCCGTCACGGCATTCAACTTAAACTCTCTAGCTTCAAACCAGATTGGCAATATATGAAACAAGCGCTCTTTTTAGGGGCTCCTGGCTCGGTTGAACTCTCTGCAAGAGCCTTTGGGTTAATTATTATGTCGTTTTTGGTTGCTAGCTTTGGTACGCACACCATTGCCTCTTATGGTGTTGGCTCTAATATTTTGCAAATGGTGATGATCCCGGCAATGGGTCTTTCAATGGCTGTTTCTACCTTGGTAGGTCAAAACATGGGAGCAGGAAACCCACAGCGTGCAGCACAAATAACACGTTTAGCCGCGCTTTGGGGGCTGCTAGGCCTGACATTAGCGGGCATTTTAGCTTATGTATTTGCTGAATACTTGGTGGCTTTTTTCATTCCTGATGATGAGTCTGTGATCGCTGGTGGCGCAGAGTTCATTCGCGTCATGTGCTTAACTTGGGGCGGAATAGGCGTGCAGCTTTGTGTTGTTGCTGCATTTAGGGCTTCAGGAAACATGCTCAATGCGATGATTGTGTCACTGCTCTCGCAATGTGTTATTCAATTTCCAGCGGCGTATATTTTGTCTAAACATACCTCACTGGGGCCACAGGGCATATGGTATTCGTTTGCTATTACTAATGTACTTGTGGCAATTATTACTTATTTATGGTTCGCAGCAGGTCGTTGGCAACGAACACAATTAACCAAAGAAGACAAAGACATTGCTAAGGTGACCCAAGAAACCCTCATTGAAGAAGGAAATCATTAATTTAAGCTTCACATTGCGGTCATAAACTCTCGTTGTAATAACCCAAGCTTTCTACATAACTAGGGTTATTATGAGTTTGATATCAAATGCAGAGTTAGCAACACACCTATCAGTGCAATCTGAGGTGGTAGAAACATTACAAACCTTGATCCGATTTAAATCGGTAACGCCCGAGCAAGCTGGGGCAATTGACTGGCTCGTAAGTAACTTAAGCCAGCTAGGCTTTGATTGTGAGGTATTTAGTTTTAATCATGTTACTAATTTAATTGCTAAAATCACTTTTGGAGAAGGCCCTATCGTTGCTTTTTCTGGTCATATTGATGTGGTACCTGCAGCGCAAGGTGATTGGCGAGTTGATCCATTTAGTGGCGAGATAGTGGATGGCAGTGTCTATGGCCGTGGCGCAGCAGATATGAAAGGCGGCGTTGCCGCTATGCTTTGCGCAACCAAACGGTTTTTAGCGCAAAATAACAATAAACGCGGCACATTTTACTGGTTAATTACCTCAGATGAAGAGGGCGAGGCTGAATACGGCTCTTTACTGATTGCTGAACGTCTTGCCAAACAAGGTGTTGTGCTTGATGGTTGCTTAGTAGGCGAGCCAACAAGCCATCAGCATGTGGGTGATACCATAAAAAATGGCAGGCGGGGTGCGCTGTCTGCACGATTATCTATTCAAGGTAAAGCAGGGCATGTTGCCTATCCAGAAAACACCATAAACGCAGCACATTTAAGTGCCGAGGTTGTAAAGCGCTTAATGGCAATTAGCTGGCACAAAGATGAAGCTAGCTCGGCAACAACACTGCAAGTAACCGGAATTAATATTGCCAATGTGGTCGATAACCTTGTTCCTGCTCAGTGTGAGCTCACCTTTAACGTGCGTTATAGTCATGGCTATAAAAGCAAAGATGTTAAAGAAGAAATTCAATTTGCATTGGCTGATTTAGCATCGCAGCTAACGCTTGTTTGGGAGCGTCCGTGTGAATCATTTTATACCCTGCATCAAGCAAGTAATTGCTTGTTGCAGCAGCTTGAACAAGCTGTGCACGAAGTAACTGGCAGCTTTCCAATGCTTAGTACAAGTGGTGGCACATCCGATGGTCGTTTTTTTGCCAATGAGCACACACAAGTGATTGAATGTGGCGTGCGAAACCATACTATTCATCAAGTTAATGAACACGTACCCATAGTAGACTTAAAAACTATTGAGCAAATATATTTAGCTGCGCTTAGAAATATATTTAGTTAAAAAAGAAAAAGTCGGCGAACATGCCGACTTATTTTTTAATGACTATTAGCGTGTCTGTCCCAAATACCTTTTGGCTTTACTGGCTTTTACTTTATCTAAGTCGACAAGCACTAATCCATCAATGCAATTATTAAACTCAGGGTCGATGCTAAAACTTAAAAACTGTACGCCGCCTGGCTCGCAAAGTTCAGTGTATTGTTTGAATAGGGTTGGGACCTGTGCGCCGATATTGGCAAGCACATGTTTAAGTTCAACAAAGTCCTCTTTAATATCATTACCAGAAAATAACTGAGCACATTGTGCTTTTTGTGATTCTGTATGACGATATTCATTGTTTGGGATGGCTAACACTTGTTTAGCGCCATAATAATGTTGGTAATAATGAACTAGTAGCGATTTAGCTTGCTCGGGTAGTGCATTTGACACACTAACCGCGCCAAACAAATAGCGGTATTGCGGGTAACGGTTAACGAATGCGCCGATGCCAAACCACAAATAATCTAGGCTCTTTCTGCCCCAGTATTTGGGTTGCACGAAGCTTCGGCCAAGCTCTATACCTTTTTCTAAATACGGTGCCATATCATCGCTGTAGCTAAATAGGCTATCGGTATATAAACCTTTGCGGCCATGTTTTTCTATTATGTCTTGTGCGCAGGCAAGTCGATATGCGCCAACTAGTTCAAGTTGTTTGGCATCCCATAGTACAAGGTGTTGATAATCCATGTCGTATTTATCTATATCTCGGCGTTTACCACTGCCTTCACCGACTGCGCGAAACGCAATTTCACGAAGTCGGCCTAGCTCACGAAAAATCGGCGAGCTTCCACAGTATTGATATAAGTAAATTTTCATTCCATCAGAGGTTTCACCTAATAATTCACACTCCTCAATGGCTTTTTTAAGGTCTTTAGTCGCTTCTGGGCTGGCTATGGGGGTTTGTGTTTTTAACGGCAGAGGTTTTTTAGTGATAAGTCGATACAGTTGCTTTCTTATCAGCTGAGCTATTTCTTTATCTTTTAAATTCTCGATTAAATATGACTCAGGTGGGATAGATGCACCAATTTCAAACTCTAATGATTTTTGTCGTTGTTTAAACATCTCTTTGACCAATAACAAACTGGCTAATGGTTTATAAATCATTGAGGTGCCGTAAAATAGCGGGCTGTTTTTCGCTTTGATGTAAATAGGTAAAATAGGCGCGTTAGCTTTTTTTGCCATACGTAAAAAACCACTGTTCCATTTACAGTCTTTAATTCCCGTTGGACTTAAGCGCGATACCTCACCTGCAGGGAAAATTAATAACGCACCGTCTGATTTTAAGTGCTGTTGGATATTAGCAAGTTCTTTCTTTTTACTCGTACCAGAGAGGTTATCAACGGGAAGTAGCAACGAGTGCATTGGGGTGATAGACATTAGCATGCGGTTTGCAACAACCTTTAAGTCAGGGCGCACAGTTGATAAGACTTTTATTAGCGCCAGCGCATCGAGTGAACCAATAGGATGGTTTGCCACAATAATAATATTGCCTTCACTAGGAATATGCTCCATTTGCTTTGGCTTGTAGCGTGTGTCAAAGTCTAGCTCTTCGAGCACCTGCTCTACAAATTCAAGTCCTTGTAAGTGTGGGTATGCATCACCAAAGGCAACAAACTCTTGCTCATGTAATAAATAACCCAGGCCTTTTTTTACTAAGCCTTTTACTTTTGGTGAATTTTCTAACTGTGGTAAATTTGCTTCTATTACTTTATCAACACTGATCATACACACCTCAATCTTAAGCGCATTTAGCGATGAAATTAGGTTAAGAGTTTGCTGTGACAGTTAGGTTGCAGTTGTGTGACTTTTTAATGAGCGCTTTGAGTACGAGGCAAAATGGAGAAGACAATGATTTTACTTGTGGCTATAACAGGCCGAGATTGCAGCCAATTAATTGCTAAGCTGCAAGCTTTATTACCAGAGGTCAAGGTACAGCTTTGGTCAGAGTGTACTGATTACGAAGCGGTTGAATTTGTGCTTGCTTGGAATGCGCCCACTGATTTATGGCCTAAGTTATTAAATTTAAAAGCCGTTTCTTCTTTTGGTGCGGGTGTTGATAGCATTGATTTAACGAAGATAGCTGCACATGTTCCCGTTGTTAGAATTGTTGATGATAACCTGGCTAATGATATGGCAGAGTATGTGTTGACCCATGTATTGGCACACAAGCTTAGGCTTAAAGAGTATTATTTAAAACAATCAGCCGGCAGTTGGAAGCCAAAGCGAGCGTATTCACAGCAACATGTGGGTATTTTAGGTTATGGTGAACTAGGCAAAGCTTGTGCTAAGCGCTTACTTGCAAATGGCTTTAAAGTGAGCGCTTGGTCTAATAGTGAAAAACATGATTCTGAGGTGGACACGTATTACACACAGCATGGATTAGATGACATGCTTGGTCAAATTGATTATCTCGTTTGCTTGCTACCACTTAATCAGCACACTCAGGGCATTATTAATAAATCACTCATTAGCAAACTGCAAAGCCACACGGTACTAATTAATGTTGCTAGAGGCAAACATGTTGTTGATGAAGATTTACTCGAGGCACTTGATAACGAGCAATTACGTGGCGCTACGCTAGATGTGTTTAGCGAAGAGCCTTTGCCTAAAACACACCCTTATTGGTCTCATGACAAAGTGACATTAACCCCACACTGTGCTGCATTGTCAGATATAGAGTCAGTTACTTTGCAAATTTCAGATAATGTAAAGAGACTAATTGAAGGTAAAAACCTAATGAATCAGATTGATAGAACAAAAGGTTATTGACAAATTACAAATTAGTTTAATAAACACCTTGTTAACATCTGTAACTTTGTTATTCTGTTGTTGCTCAATAAAAAAACAACAATTAAAAAGAGGCGTTATGAAATCTAATCAAGGTGGAGCTAAATTTAGTCTAGTCGTAGTGTCAGTTATCGTTCTTGGTGTTTCAGCATGGTTTAATCAAGCTAATGCATCGGAGCAGCCAGCTCAGGCCGCTGAAGTTAGCCAATCATAACCAACCAATCTCAGTAAGTATGTGCAGCATGTTTTAAAGCTGCACTTCAATCGCTTTTTCTATTAACTTCTTTTTGAATGGATTTCTCTGTTCTCGTGTTTCTTCTCGTCTGACTTTTTAATCATCACATACGTTGCACCGCTACCACCATGGTGCTTAAGGGCACTATGAAACGCTAAAACTGCTGGAATTTCTTGCAGCCACTTATTGGTATAGCTTTTTAAAATACCTGGTTGTGATTTATTTTTGATACCAATGCCGTGGCGTATAAGCACGACACGAATATTTCGTTTGTGGCAGTCATCAATAAAATTTAAAAGCGTGCTGCGAGCTCGTTGAAGAGGCTGACCATGCAAATCAAGCGTGGCATCAAGTTGATATTTAGCTAAACGCAGATTTTTATATACTTGGCCTTGTACACCATCTTTTTTAAATGCCAATATGGCATGGGGATCTAACAGCTCAACAAACTCACTGCGTAAATAGTTTTCATCAATTGCTAAATCACACTCAGCTGCTTTACGTTTTTCTTGTTGCGCAAGTGAAGGGCCTTGTTTCGTGGAATCAAATTGAACAGTGTCATGCTTAAGAGGTTTTACGTCTTCCATTGACGAAAGAAATAAGTCGAAGTCGTTAAATGACACAGTGCACCTCCAAATTATTTATATACGTCTAATATGGTATCTCAGTTCAGTCATCTTGTAAGCAAAAAAAAGCCCAAACAGAATGCTGCTTGGGCAGAAAAGATGATAGATGGGATAGCCTATTCTATCAATTTATCTTAGGAGAAGATTAACCTTGATTGATATTCAGTTGGCCAAATGTATAGACCTTGAATAAATAAAATGTATTGATCAACACTAAGCTCATGTTCGAGATAACGCTTGACGACATTAGATCTAAGCTAAATGATAGAAACAATAAACTACACGCGCTGATCGCTGCAAAACGTAGTAATGTCAGCTGGTTAATAAAAAATGCACCTAATCCTAGGGCAAGTAGCGTTAAGTTTAAAAGCCAATCTAGCTCGTTTACCATGGTCGTATCAATTCATATCTGTGTTGAAAAAGGAGCGCCATTATGGTGATCTTTTACACAGCTTTCAACCAAGTAATTTTTAATTTTCAGATTAGTTTTTTTAATCTATTGTTAGTTTTTTCATTGCTGCGAAGAAACCACTTTTATCTGTCACACGGTACTTCTGGCAAGTGTCTGGTTTACGCTTATCTTGGCAAAGATAAATAACGTTACGACTTAGGTCTGCACGGGGACTGAGGGTTGAATCAAATAAGTTTGCTCCATAGCCAAAAATGCCTGGCCAGAACACACTCTGAGATACCATACCAAGCTTTTCATAGGTGATTAAAATAGGTTTTGGTGTAATTAGTAGAATTAATACAACCGCTGCGAGTGTATACCAACGTGATTTACTTTTTTTAAGCTCGATTTCAGGAATGCTTTGTTGCGCGACTTGTTCGCGTGCTTGTTGTTGGTTTACTGGTCTTTGTCGCTTTGCTTGTGTTGGTTTTTTTCGTTCAGGCGTTTTACCAAGCAAAGATTGTTTTTTTATTTTATTAGACATAAAGCTTATCTGGCCTTTTATATATAGCTCTCTATAATGAGATTATAACGAAGTTTTTGATATAATAGTCAAATTCAAAGCGTAAATTATTTATTTAAGTTAATATTGTATTAGCAATAAGTGTTATCTTTAAAGATTAGAGGAATAGTATGGACACGCAGCTTTCAATTCTTATCGTGGACGATGTTGGCACTGTGCGTAGCTTTTTAAACCAAACGCTTATGCACCTAGGTATCGATAATGTTCGAGAGGCATCCACAGCAGCGCAGTGTTTAAGCGCGTGCAAAGAGAAGGAGTTTAATATTATCTTTTTAGATATTGAACTACCTGATGGTGACGGTAAGGAAATCATCTCACAGATAAATGATATTTCACCTGAAGCAAATGTTGTTATGGTGTCTGCACATTCAACAGTGGAAAATGTTAAAGAAGCGATTGAAAAGGGCGCCAAAGGTTTCGTTGTAAAGCCTTTTACCCCAAAGAAGATCGCGGCAATGCTGAAAAAGTTTTACCCCGATTTAGAGATTGCATAGCAGTTATCTGAAAAACATTAAGATAAAAAAAAACCGGCAAAAGCCGGTTTTTTTATACTCATCAAAAACAAATTATAGCGCTTTGATTTTAGCTGCTAAACGGCTCTTATGACGAGCTGCTTTGTTCTTGTGGATTAGACCTTTAGTTGCGTAACGGTCTAGGATAGGTGTTGCAACAGCGAATGCCGCTTGTGCAGCTTCTTTGTCGCCCGCTTCAATTGCAGCAACTACTTTTTTGAAGTAAGTGCGCATCATTGAACGACGGCTTGCGTTATGTTGACGATTTTTTTCGCTCGTAATAGCGCGTTTTTTTGCAGACTTGATGTTAGCCAAGGTTTGCTCCTAACAATCTTAAAATAAGCTTAATTTAAAGGCCGTGGAATATGCCTGTTTTTATCATGAATGTCAACGAAATTTTGACATCTCAAGAAAAACTGCTCCTTATAACGAACATCAATTTGCCGCTTTAGCAGTTAATATCGCTATTGTAACAAAGGGTCGGGTTCGAGCCTAGTGCTTTAAAGATATTTTAGGCATAATCGCCCATCTTATAAGATTTTTGATAACGGGTTTAAGGTGGCAAAAGGATTATTTCGTTCCGGAATGATAGTCAGTGCTATGACAATGATTTCGCGTATTTTAGGATTGGTGCGAGATGCTGTAGTGGCTAATTTACTGGGTGCAAGTGCCGCAGCGGATGTGTTTTTGTTTGCCAATCGAATTCCTAATTTTTTACGTCGCTTATTTGCAGAAGGCGCTTTTGCACAAGCATTTGTACCTGTTCTATCTGAGATAAAAGAACAGCAAGGCGATGATAAGGTCAGGTTGTTTGTTGCTCAAGCTGCCGGTACTTTGGGTACCATTTTATTAGCGGTTACTCTATTTGGTGTGGTTGCCTCGCCTGTCATTGCTGCATTATTTGGTACTGGCTGGTTTATTGATTGGTGGCAAGGCGGCGAAAATGCCGAAAAGTTCGTTCTTGCTAGTGCGCTGCTAAAACTGACTTTCCCGTATTTATTTTTTGTTAGTCTGGTAGCCCTCAGCGGTGCGGTTATGAACGTATATAATCGCTTTGCCGTTGCCGCTTTTACACCCGTACTTTTAAACGTATCAATTATTACTTGCGCTATTTTTCTACATGATAAGTTTTCGGTGGGGGCGTATGCGCTTGCCATCGGCGTATTTGTGGGTGGTCTAGTTCAGTTACTGTTCCAGTTGCCGTTTTTGTATCGTGCCCGCATGCTGAGCCGCCCTAAATGGGGGTGGCAAGATGAAAACGTCAAAAAAGTTAGAAAGCTCATGCTACCTGCCTTGTTTGGCGTTTCGATAAGCCAAATAAACTTGTTACTCGATACCATGATTGCCTCTATGTTAATGACAGGCTCTATCGCTTGGCTTTATTACTCAGACCGATTGATTGAGTTTCCTCTAGGCTTATTTGGTATTGGTATCGCAACGGTCATATTGCCTGCATTGTCAAAATTACATAGCACAAAAAGTACAAAAGATTTTCAGCTGACCCTTGATTGGGGGGTAAGGTTTGTAATTTTCTTAGGCTTGCCTGCCATGTTTGGTTTAATGGTAATTAGCCCGCTTATTATTACGGTTTTATTTGACCACGGTGCGTTTCAGGACGGTGAAATTGATCATGTCCAAGCGGTGAGCTATGGTGTGATGGCTTATTCAGTGGGATTAGTTAGTTTTATGCTAATCAAAGTGTTAGCACCAGGCTTTTATTCGCGTCAAGATACAAAAACCCCCGTTAAAATTGGTATTAAAACTCTGGTTTTAAACATGGTATTTAACATTATGTTGGCACCATTTATTGGTTATTTAGGTCTGGCTTTGGCCACATCAATGTCGGCTAGTTGTAATGCTTATTTGTTGTATCATCAATTACGTAAAGAAGGGGTCTATCAGTTTTCTGCGATGAGCCTTGGTTTTACCTTTAAGTGTTTGTTTTCAAGTTTATTAATGGCTGCGTCTGTGTGGTACGTAGGCCAGCAATTTATATGGCAAGCTTGGCACTTTACTGAGCAAGTGTTGTTGTTGGGCGGGTTATTAGTGTTGGCGGTTTTTGTATATTTTGCAGCCTTATTCATTTTAGGCGTGCGACTAAATACGATAAAAAGTGTTGCAACTACTGAATCAAACTAAAAAAAAGATTATAATCGGCGCTTCAAGCCCGATATCAATGTTTTGGGCTCGCTGATAAAGGCAAAAAGGTGGCATGGAGTTAATTAGAGGTATTCACAATATTCGCGCGCAGCATTATGGTTGTGTGTTGACCATTGGTAATTTTGATGGTGTGCACTTAGGTCATGCAGAAGTGATTAAAGGCTTGCTGCAAGACGCAGAAAAGCATCAATTGCCAAGTACCGTGATGTTATTTGAGCCTCAGCCACAAGAATTTTTTGCTAAAGATAATGCTCCAGCGCGTTTAACTCGACTACGTGATAAGCTTAGCTTACTTGCTAAACTGGGAGTGGAGCGAGTGACTTGCATTAGCTTCAATCAGCAATTTGCCAATATGGAAGCAGAGCAGTTTGTAAGCCAAGTATTGGTTGATAAGTTAGGTGTAAAAGCTCTGACTGTAGGCGATGACTTTTGCTTTGGAAAGCGGCGCCGTGGTGATTTTGCGTTGCTTAAAGCAATGGGTGCTGAGTTAAACATGGATGTGAAAAGTACTGCAAGTTTTCGCAGGCTCAATGATAGAGTGAGCAGTACTCTTATTCGCCAGGCACTTGCTGCAGGGCAATTAGAAGACGCAAAAACCATGTTAGGTCATGGTTATGCAATTTCTGGACGTGTTATTCATGGCTGGGCAAAAGGTCGTGAATTAGGGTTCAGAACGGCCAATATAGCATTAAAACGCCAAGTATGCCCTGTAAATGGGGTGTTCGCGGTACGAGCAAAAGTTGGCGAAAAAGAATTATTTGGGGTTGCAAATATTGGCAACAAACCCACATTTAATGGAACACGCGCTTTGTTAGAGGTTCATCTGTTCGACTTTGCGCAAGACATTTATGGACAATTTATGCACGTGGAGCTAATTAAAAAGCTTCGCGATGAGAAAAAATTCGAGACATTAACACAACTGACGGCGCAGATTGCAGATGATGTGACCGCCGCTAAGCAGTGTTTTGGTTTAAATTAGGTAGCCGATACGGAAAGTAGGATTAATGAGCGACTACAAACATACTTTGAATTTACCGGAAACAGCGTTTCCAATGCGCGGCAATTTGGCTCAACGTGAACCAAAGATGCTTAAGACATGGTATGAAGACGATCTTTATGGTCAAATTCGCAGCGCTAAAAAAGGTAAAAAAACCTTCATTTTGCATGACGGCCCTCCGTATGCAAACGGTGATATCCATTTAGGCCACTCGGTAAACAAAATTCTTAAAGATATTATTGTTAAGTCAAAAACCTTGTCTGACTTTGATGCACCTTATGTGCCTGGTTGGGATTGTCACGGTTTACCAATTGAGTTAATGGTTGAGAAGAAGGTAGGCAAGCCAGGTGTGAAAGTGTCTGCTGCTGAGTTCCGTGAAAAGTGTCGCGAATACGCTAAGAAACAAGTTGAAGGTCAAAAAACAGACTTCAAACGTCTTGGTGTGTTTGGTGATTGGGACAAGCCTTACCTAACAATGAACTTTGACTTTGAAGCGAATGCTATTCGCGTACTTGGTCGCATCATTAAAAATGGTCACTTACATAAAGGTGCTAAGCCTGTTCACTGGTGTACAGATTGTGGTTCAGCACTTGCTGAAGCAGAGGTTGAATACCAAGATAAACAGTCACCAGCAATCGATGTGCGTTTTGAATTTGCTGATCAAGAGGCAGTAATCAATGCGTTTGAACTTGCCGAAGGCCATGAAGGTAGCGGTGCAGTTAGTACTGTTATCTGGACAACTACACCTTGGACATTACCAGCTAACCGTGCAGTAGCAGTTCACGAAAAGCTTGAATATGCCCTAGTTCAAGTTGATGACGAAGGCGCACAGCAGCGTTTAATTTTAGGTTCAGAGCTAGTAAAAGATGCAATGGACCGTTATGGCTTTAAGCATTACCATGTACTAGGTTATGTAAAAGGTGCGGCACTTGAGAATTTACAGGTTGCTCACCCGTTCTATGACTTCACAGTGCCTGTAATTGTTGCTGATCACGTAACGACTGATTCTGGTACTGGTGTTGTTCATACTGCGCCTGGTCACGGTCAAGAGGATTTCGCGGCAGGTCTTGCTTATGGTTTAGAAGTTGCTAACCCTGTTGGTGCAAACGGTGTTTACTTACCTGACACACCGATGTTTGCTGGTCAGCACGTATTTAAAGCAAATGCGAGCGTTATTGACGTATTAACTGAAAACAATGCGTTATTACACCATCATGCGCTTACACATAGCTACCCACATTGCTGGCGTCATAAAACACCTATTATCTTCCGTGCCACGCCACAGTGGTTCGTAAGTATGGACCAAGCTAACCTTCGTCAAGATTCATTAAACGAAATCAAAAAGACTGAGTGGTTGCCTGAGTGGGGCGAGAGCCGCATTGCAAACATGGTTGAAGGCCGTCCTGATTGGTGTATTTCACGTCAACGTACATGGGGTGTGCCAATTGCATTATTTGTTGATAAAGACACAGGTGCGCTTCACCCAAATACGCAAGAGCTAATCGAAGAAGCCGCAAAACTGGTTGAGAAATCAGGTATTCAAGCTTGGTATGACTTAGACCCTGCAACCTTACTTGGCGATGACGCTGAGCAATACATGAAAGTACAAGATACGTTAGATGTATGGTTTGACTCAGGTGTGACTCACGCATGTGTGGTTGATGCACGTGAAGATTTAACCGGTCCTGCTGATCTTTACTTAGAAGGCTCAGACCAACACCGTGGTTGGTTTATGTCGTCAATGATGACCTCGGTTGCTATCAATGGTCATGCGCCATATAAGCAAGTGTTAACACACGGTTTCACAGTTGATGAAAACGGCCGCAAGATGTCTAAATCATTAGGCAATGTAATTTCGCCACAAAACGTGATGAACAAACTAGGTGCTGACATCTTACGTTTATGGGTTGCATCAACTGACTTTACAGCAGAAATGACTGTATCTGATGAAATCTTTAAACGTTCTGCTGACCGTTACCGTCGTATTCGTAACACAAGCCGTTACTTACTTGCGAACCTTAATGGTTTTGATCCAAAAACCGATAAAGTTGCGATTGAAGACATGGTTGAGCTTGATCGTTGGATTGTGGGCCGTGCAGCTGAGCTTCAAGATGAAATTTTAGCGGCTTACGATAAGTATCAAATGCTGCTTGTAACGCAAAAGCTAATGAACTTCTGTACTGGTGAACTTGGTTCGTTCTACTTAGACGTAATCAAAGATCGTCAATACACAGCGAAAAGCGATAGCCATGCCCGTCGTTCATGTCAAACTGCGCTTTACCACATTGCTGAAGCAATGACGCGTTGGATGGCACCGATTTTAAGCTTTACTGCACAAGAAATTTGGGAAGCATTACCAGGCGAACGTGATAATTTTGTGTTCACTTCAGTTTGGTATGATGGTTTACAAGCCTCTTCACAAGGTAAGTTCAGCAACGATGATTGGTTAACAATCCTTAATGTTCGTGATGAAGTAAACCGAGTACTAGAAGCGGCTCGTAAAGAAGAAATCATTGGTGCAACATTACAAGCAAACGTAAGTATTTACGCAGGTGAAGAGCTAAGTTCGAAATTAGCTGCGTTAGGTGATGAGCTGCGCTTTGTGCTATTAACTTCGGGCGTAACTGTTGAAACTGTGACAGCACAACCTGAAGGTACTCAAGCTACAGAAATTGATGGTTTATTCATTAAAGTTGCTGCAACAACCGCTGAAAAATGTGAGCGTTGTTGGCATTACTGTGATGATGTAGGTGCAGAGCCAGCGCATCCTGAAATCTGTGGTCGTTGTGTTAGCAATGTTGACGGCGATGGTGAACAGCGTCAGTTCGCGTAGGAGTTGTTTGTGAGCAAACTAGCCGGAAAAAGTGGCTTAGTTTGGCTATGGCTGAGTCTACTACTTTTAGTAGTAGACCATGCGACAAAAACACTTGTTGTTAATACCATGGCCTACAAAGAGTCGATAGATATTCTGCCTTTCTTTAATTTTACCTACGTACATAACTATGGTGCGGCATTTAGCTTTTTAAGTGATTCAGGTGGTTGGCAGCGTTGGTTTTTTAGCATAATAGCGGTAACGATCAGTGTTCTTTTAGTATGGTGGCTTAAACGCTTACCCGCGACGAACAAGGTATTATGTTCTGCATATGCGTTAGTATTAGCCGGTGCAATTGGCAATTTGTATGACCGCATTGCTTATGGCTATGTTATTGATTTTTTGCATGTATATTACGAAAACTGGCACTTTCCTGTTTTCAATATTGCCGATTGCGCAATTTGTATCGGTGCCGCATTACTATTATTTGATGCCTTCACAGGCGAAAGTCCGAAGGAGCAACAAGCATGAGCCAAGCTGTAATTGGTGAAAACTCTGAAGTGATCTTTCATTTCTCAATTAAGTTAGAAGATGGCTCTGCAGCCGACTCAACTAAGGTACATAATAAACCTGCAAAATTGCGAATGGGTGATGGTAGCCTGACAGAAAACTTTGAAAAATGTTTACTAGGTTTAGCCGCCGGTGACAGCAAGTCATTTGCATTAGAGCCTGAAGATGCATTTGGTCAGCCAAATCCAGATAACATTTATTATGTGGATCGCAGTAAGTTTGGTGCAGATACCCCTGCTGAAGTAGGTAACATTATTGCCTTTACTCAGCCTGATGGCACTGAGTTACCCGGTCTTGTTCGTGAAGTTCAAGGTGAGTCGGTCACAATTGACTTTAATCACCCACTTGCAGGGCAGCGCTTAACCTTTGAAGTCGATATTTTAGAGGTAACAGGTTAATGGATATTTTATTAGCGAATCCACGTGGTTTTTGCGCTGGTGTCGACCGTGCAATTAGTATTGTGGAGCGCGCACTCGATATCTTTGAAAAGCCAATCTATGTGCGTCATGAAGTGGTTCACAATCGATATGTTGTTGATGGCTTAAAAAATCGCGGTGCAGTTTTTGTTGAAGAGCTAGATCAGGTTCCTGACGATAGTATTGTTATCTTCAGTGCGCATGGTGTATCGCAAGCCGTTCGAAGTGAAGCAAAACGTCGCGACCTTAAAGTGTTCGATGCAACCTGCCCACTGGTAACAAAAGTACATATGGAAGTAACACGAGCCAGCCGTAAAGGTATTGAGTGTGTATTGATTGGTCACCATGGCCATCCTGAGGTTGAAGGTACTATGGGTCAGTACGACAACGAAGCGGGCGGTATTTACTTAGTAGAAACCCCTGAAGATGTTGCCGTTTTATCTGTTAAAAATCCTGAAAACCTTTTTTACTGTAGCCAGACCACGTTATCTGTTGATGATACGGCAGATGTGATTGATGCACTACGTACTAAGTTTCCGGCCATTGATGGCCCGCGTAAAGACGACATTTGTTATGCTACGCAAAACCGTCAAGATGCGGTTCGTGACTTAGCTGATAAAGTGGATGTACTGCTTGTAGTAGGGGCTAAAAATAGTTCTAACTCAAATCGTTTACGTGAGCTTGCTGACAAAATGGGCACCACTGCTTATTTAATTGATGATGCAAGTAATGTTGAAGCGGATTGGTTTAACAATGTAAATGCCGTAGGTGTGACTGCTGGGGCATCTGCGCCAGAAGTTTTAGTTCAACAGGTTATTACTCGTTTAAAAGAATTAGGTGGTAATCAAGTTGTTGAAAATCCTGGTGAAGAAGAGAACATAGTATTTGCCGTTCCTGTTGAGCTACGCTAATCTAAGCAAATAGTAGTCAACAGTTAAAAGAGGAGCCCATGAGCAAACAGCCAAATTCACACGGCTTGCTGATTGCGGCTCTTTTCCAATCCCGTGGTGTGCTCGCCATACTTATCGTCAGTCAAGTTATTGCTATTTTATTGGCGTTTTCACCGTTAAGTTTTGGTGATGTCTGGTTACGTCTGGCCATTTTTAGTTTCTTTTTGCACCTTATTTTCTTATCTAGTCTTTCTTGTCTTTATCTCTCACGGTCTGTACTTGCTAAATTATCTCAGGCAGTACAGTTATCTATCTTAGTAATTGTTTTACTGATTTTTACATACTTGTATAGCTTTGCAGTACTTAACGTATTCGCAGATATCTTTGAAATGGTATCTAAGACGCACTTTATTGTGAGTAATCTACTGATAATTTTTTTGGTTACAGTGCTTTTTGTTCAATTTTTGCTGATGCATAATCAAAAGGAGCAGCAAACAAAAGCTCTGGCTAAAGCCAAATTAGATGCGCTTCAAGCCCGCATTCGTCCTCATTTCCTATTTAATAGTTTGAATACTGCTGCTGAGCTAACCCACTATGATGTGGTGGCCGCGGAACAAGCCATTCTTGCATTAGCAGCACTCTCTCAGGCTGCTATGAAAAGTGGTAAAGCTATTTTACTTACCGATGAAATAACACTATGCCAACAATATATAGCACTAGAGCGATGGCGTTACGGAGAACGGCTAACAGTAAACTGGCAGTTACTTGATAAACTACCTGATATCGATATCCCATGTTTGACTCTCCAACCTCTTATTGAGAATGCAGTATTTTATGGGATCGAGACAGCAGAGCACGGTGAAATAAATGTCGAAATGCACCAGTCTGATAAAACTTACACATTTATTATTACTAACCCAGTAGTGAAGAACGTCATGAATGAAAGGTCGGGTAATGGTATGGCACTTGATAATATTCGTGAACGCTTATCACTGTTTTATCAACGAAAGGCAACAATAACAACCACTCATCGCGATGGAATATTTAGGGTAAAACTTGTATTACCAAGGTAGAAAACAGCATGATAAAAGTATTAATTGTTGATGATGAACCGCTAGCTCGAGCACGTATTTCACGATTATTGTCAGAGCATAGTAATTATACAGTGATTGGTGATGCCTGTAATGGCGAACAGGCAATTGAATATTGTAAACAGTTACAGCCTGATGTCGTGCTACTCGATATTAATATGCCCAAGCTTAATGGACTGGAGGTTGCTGCGACATTAAAGCAATTAACTATACCACCTGCCATCGTATTTCTTACAGCTCACCCTGAGCACGCACTAGAAGCATTCCAACTCTGTGCTGATGGTTATTTAGTAAAACCAGTTTCTGAGTCTTCGCTTAATCAAACATTATCGCAACTTAGCAAGCTTAATCGAACTCAATTAAGTGACTCAGCTAAAAGCTACATAAGTTATCAGCTCGGTGGTGTATTGCGCAGAGTAAATATTGAGAATGTGATTTGTTGCATTGCGGAACAAAAATATACTCGTGTCGTATTCGAAGGGGGCGAAGCAATCATTGAACAGAGCCTTAAACAACTCGAGCGTACTTTCCCTATACAATTATTGCGAATACATCGTAATACCCTTGTAAATAAGCAACATATTTATAGTTTAAACAGCCGACAGCCTAGTGGGCATACTTTAATTATGAACCAACTAGAAGAGCCTTTAACTGTTAGTCGTCGGGAATTAAAAGCGGTAAAAGCGGCATTGGGTAACTAGGAGCGAAAGTTTCACTGACCGTTCATCTAACATATTGACCGTTTATACATACACCTATTGCTATTATTTTTAGGCTTCTTATGCTTAAGGTATGTCAATTTATTAGCCACGTTCATTATGAAAAATAACTCTCATCAACAGGGCTTTACCTTAATCGAGGTGCTCATTGCATTTATTATATTGAGCCTTGGTTTATTAGGTGCTATCGCGCTTCAAGCGAAAGCAAAGCAAGCAAGTTTTGATGCTATGCAGCGTTCAGCGGCAATTTCATTGGGCAACGATATTATTCAACGTATGAGGGCAAATGATACTGCAAGCTTTGCGAATTTGTATCAAAAAAATTTCAATAGTCAAACAGCACTGCAGAAAGTTTCGCCATGTTACCAGTCTTCCTGTTCTTCACAACAAATCGCTGCTCTTGATATGCAACAATGGGTACGAGCTATTCGTGCGAGAGAAAATACAGGTGCTTTAGATCAGGCTAATGTGTGTATTACTACGGCCAAAGTCTCTGGAGGGCTCCCTAATGAGTATGAAATTGAAGTTGTTGTAAGTTGGCAGGGGCGCCAAGAATTTAAAACAAATGATGAAAATAAGGGGAAAAAATGTGGCACGGCAAATGATAGTCGCCGCCTTGTGGTTCTCAACAGCTATATTTACTTAAGGTCTTGATATGAAAAAGTATACAGGTTTTACCTTAGTAGAAATGATGGTTGCTTTATTTGTTGGCGGCCTAGTTTTAGGTGGTGTTATGTTTACTTATATAAGCATGAAAGCCACAACAAAAGATACATTGATGATTAGCGAGCTGCAAGAAACAGGCAGATTAGCTCTTAATATACTACAGCGAGATATTGAGCAAGTTGGTTTTTGGGGCACTTTTTACGAGGATTCCTTTTCTGCTGCTAATACGCAACTTAATCTAGTTGCAAATCCAAGTCCTGACTGCTCTGCTGGTTTAAATAACGGTAGTTTCCCTGACCTAGCTTCTAGTACTAATTTTCGTTCAATTTATGCAGTGCAGGCTGCAGGCTCCTCCGCGCTGGGCTGTATTCGTGACGCTGCAGCAAATACGGATGTATTACAATTAAAGTTTTTAGAAGGCTTTCAAAATGAGCCTAAGTACACAAGCAACAATTCATATTATTTTGTAGCAGAGCAAGAATTTGCAATGTTTAGTCGTGGACCTATTAATGCAGCTTCCATTAACACAAATGCTACCGTTTGGCGTTACCGCCATAATGTTTATTATGTTTCAAAAGACTCTGTTTACTTCAATAAGAAGCGTGTTTCGATCCCTGTACTAAAACGAAAAAGGCTGACTACTGGAGGCGGGATGTATGCAGAAACAGTTATGGAGGGAGTTGAGGATATGCGGTTTGTTTTTGGCTTAGATACAACCAATAACAGCCGTGTAGATACCTATAAAAGTATTAATCAAATGACGGCTACTGATTGGGAGAATAGGCGTGGAATTTTGACAGTACAAGTATTTTTACTTGCTAGATCATTAATGCCAGATGGCGACTTACAAATTAGAAATCAAACTTATACATTAGGTGAAGGTGCTAACAGTAGAAAACTTACATTTAACGATGATTACCGTCGTGCAGTATTTACAACCACTATTCGGTTAAACAATGTAGGAGCAAATTTGTGGCGCATTTAAATCCTCCTAAAAAGCAACAAGGCATTGTATTGATCCTTGCTCTAATTATGGTTGTTGCAGTCACAGGAATTGCAGTGACTTTAATGAACAGTAGCAGTATTGACGCTAAAATTACCACCGCGGTACAAGAGCGCGAAGTTGCTGAAAATGAAGTTATGGGCACAGTGCTGAAGGTGATTGCAAATCAAGCTGCTGCTGGAAGAAGTAGTGCATTTTTTAAGAAACCAGAACAAATACCTGAAGGTGGTTTTGATTTGGGAGTTATTGGCGATTCCACAAATAGAATGATTAATTTAAATAACGGTGAGTTGGATTTGCCATGCCCGAGAAAGTATAACTTCACCTCGGGTATATCATGCAATATGCTCGAAGTTAGCACGACGATTACCTATGGAAGAAAAAGCATCCACACCTTAACCATTAAAACAGGTGTAGCGCAAGAGATGGCAAGCTTGAATACGGGTGGCTAGAGAGGGAGTAAAAATGAAAATTAGTAACTTTAGGCATTTACTTTTATGCACGCTTGTATTTATTACAGCTACATACGCTGACGATACAGAGCTTTATGTAAACTACGATAAAAGTTTAACTGAAAAAAAACGCGTAATTTTTCTTCTAGATACTTCAGGGAGTATGCGTTATTCATCAGCAACAGGTATAGGTTGTTTTGATTATACATTACTAGATTATGTAGAGTGTCCAGATAGCCGAATAGGGGCCGCGAGAGACATCATTATCGAAACAATCAATAATAACCCTGATATGGAGTTTGGCTTTAATCGATTCTCTGCATTTGAGGGGGGCTACATAAAGGCGAGATTAGGTACAGATCATAAAACGTTAAAGAATCTAATTAGTACCACACGAGCTTCTGGTTCGACTCCCGTTACAGAGGCATTATGGGAAACTTACCTATATTTAACAGGACAAAATGTTGATTATGGTTTATTGGTGAGCCCAACAGAGCGTGATACACGTGCCGAAGTAAGCGGAAAATACCTTTCACCTTTTGACTCAAGTATTACAAAAGACAAACGCTGTGATAACACAGTAAATATAATACTTATTTCAGATGGTACCCCACAGAGTGATGATGGCAGAAATAGCCAAATTGAGAGCTTAAATAAGTATTATTTTTCTCAAAGTGCACCAACCTACAAGTATGGAAATAACTTAGATAGTTATTTAGCAGCCCTAGCAAAAGTGATTCATGGTACTGATGATAGAGTAGTTGACTTGAATGAAAAGACATCAAGTATCCATGATCAAGGTGTTATTTATACGATAGGGTTTGGAAGTGGTATCACAGAACAAGCTGAAGTGATTCTAGAAAAAACGGCAGAGTTTGGGGGAGGAGATTACCTTTATGCGGATAGTTCTGCGGCATTATCAGAAGCGATTGATAAAGCATTTGCAGCCCTCAGAGAAGAAAGCGGTGCATTTACAGCCCCTTCTATTGCGTCTAATAATACTGATCAAACCCGCAGTCGAGATGCATTGTACTATACGATGTTCTATCCGAATACCAATGCTCGTTGGCGAGGAAACCTAAAAAAATTAAAGGTATCGGGTGATTCAATTATTGATGCAAAAGGCAGGGCAGCTCTAAATAGTAATGGTATAATTGATGACAACGCAACTACCTTTTGGCTTCCTGCGGGTGAAAGCCCTGATGGAAATGCTGTAGATTTAGGCGGGGTCAACCGTTATTTATCTGATGTTTCAAGCATAGCTAATCAAGGAAGAAAAGTTTTATCTGACTTATCTGGCCGTATGCTAAATTTCACTCCTTACCGAGTAATTATTCATTACGGTAATCGTTTTAATGCAGCGACTGTTTTTGAGTCGCATCCGGATGAAGTTTTTGACCTTATCAATTGGTCAAGGGGCCTTGATGTTGATGATGAAAATGAGGATGGCTCTGTAGATGATTCTCGAACTGATACTTTCGGTGATCCACTACATTCAAAACCTGTCACAATCGATTATGGTAATGATGATGTTCGTATCCTTGTGGGTACTAATGCGGGTTATTTGCATATGTTTCAAGATAAAAATGATGTCTTGAGTGAAAGCTGGGCATTTATACCTAGAAGTTTATACAAAATAATCAAACCGTTAAGAGATAATAAAAAAGATACCAAAGTATATGGTGTAGATGGACCTATCTCCGTTTTCTTTGATGACAAAAATAATGATGGGGTGGTTCAATCTTCTGATCGTGTTTGGGCATTTTTTGGTCTCAGGCGAGGAGGCAATGAATACTATGCTCTTAACATTACTAATCCTAACTCCCCAAGAGTAATGTGGGGTGGGCCAATAGTTGGTGGTTCTGGTGCCTTTAAAGAGTTGGCACAAAGCTGGTCAAAAGCGCAAATAGCTTATATTAATTTAAAAGGGTATAAAGACCGCCCTGTGCTTATCTTTGGAGCTGGCTATGATACTAATAAAGATAATAGTCGACGAACTAATGACTCAAAGGGGCGAGGAATTTACATTGTTGATGCTGAGACAGGAAAAAAAATCTGGGCATTGACCCCCTCAGAAAATGGTTTTCAAGGAAAGCACAGCATCGCATCAGATATTGCTCTTTTAGACTCTGATTATGATGGCTACATAGATCGTTTGTATGCAGCTGATACGGGGGGAGATGTTTGGCGGGTGGATATGCCTACAGATAATTCGCGGAATTGGACGCACTTTAAACTTGCTAGCCTTGGTGGGACACATACTAGCAGTGATCGTCGTTTTTTCTATAAACCAACTATTGCTAGAAGTGTTTATAGCAAAGTCTCTGAAGTGGTTATAAATGGTAAATCGTCAGTAACTCGCGTTGATACGCCTTTCGATGCAGTATTAATAGGTAGTGGCAACAGAACACAGCCATTGTCTAAAGCAGTTAATGATCAACTATTCATGCTCCGTGATATAAATACATTGACTCAGTCTTTCACTGGGAATAAAGTCCCGAACACTATCACACAATCAGATTTAATGAATGTAAGCTCAGATCCTTTTGCCAAAAAACTTGATAGTGTTGAAGGTTTTGTCAAGCTTGAGATTGAGTTAGCACGTTTTAATGGCTGGTATTATAACTTACCGCTTCAAGGTGAAAAATCATTAGCTGCGAGCACTGTGATTGGTGGTGTGGCTTACTTTACAAGTTTTGCACCCGCATCAGCGAATAATAAAGAAAACCAATGCACACTAAGTGGTGGTACAGGCGGGCTTTATGCATTCCATTTACACTATGGAACCAAAGTATATGATGAATTAAAATTCAGCACAGGCATTGATGTACCTGATACTCCACAATTATTTTTTGGTGAAACTAAGGATGGAAAAAGTAAGTTTATGACGATAGGACCTGGTTTAGTTGGTCAGAAAACACCATTTGAAGTAAAAGGTGTAACTGGACCTGGCCTAACCATAGAAAATGGTAAAATTAAATTACTGAGTGATGAGGTGCTTGGATTTAATGTTCAACAAACTTATATTTACAAGCAAGAAAAGTATGATAGAACTCAGTAGAGATATAAGTCTATGAAATTTACTTTATTGAATAAACTAATTTAATTATTTTTAATTTTATTCAGCTAATAAAGGCACTACTTTTAATTAAAAATAGTGCCTTTAATTTTTCTGACATATCTAATTTACTTCTTAGTCTAAATCTTCCTTGATTAAGTGCTTGGTCCGTTATATATCTCATCACTTTTATTTCCTAAAATAAAATTTATTTTTACTACTTATGTTTTAATGACAAATAGTTGGTTATACTTCTGCTAAAGTAAACTTTAAATTTACCTTGTAATAAAATTTTAACATTGAGAGTCACTGTTAAGAGTTTTGTCAGCGTGTAATTTCACTTAAAGATTAGAGAAAGTAACCTTTGCCGGTATATAAGTGTGATGCATAGTTAGGCATGGTTCTCCTCAATAAGAATAGCATTAACCGAGGTATAGAGTGGAGATTTATGATGAAAATACAACACTTAATTAGCAAACTAGTGCTCAGCTCTATATTAATTTTCAGCATAATATCTCATGCCGAAGATATAGAGTTGTATGTTAATCACAATGTTAAGCTTGATGAGAAACCTCGCGTTCTCATTATGTTTGATACCTCTGGAAGTATGGCGTTTTCAACCAGCTCCGGTTTGAATTGTGGTGTTTCATATGGGCGTTACATTCTATGCCCTGATAGTCGATTAGGTATCGCACAAAATGCGATTTCGAATTTAATCGATGGTAATGATGATATTGATTTTGGCTTAATGCGTTTTAATGGACTCGATGGTGGTTATGTATTAGCTGGCATCGGTGCTTCAGGCTCATTTTTAAAAAATACTATAGCAACACTTCCTGCTGATGGTGGTACCCCATTAACAGAAACACTCTGGGAAGCATACTTATACCTCACAGGTAGAAGCTTATATTATGGTACAAAAGTACCCGAAGTACAGCGAGATAACACAGTTGAGAAGAAAACGTTATCAGGTCCGTGGTGGAATCGTTACTACACTTATTCGTACATTTCTCCTTTTGATAACGCAGAGGAAGTGAAGCGTTGCGATCACTCGGTGAATGTAATTTATATGACAGATGGTGATCCTAGTTCAGGTTCGGATAATGAACAAGATGGCACTATCAGTAATCTGTATCAATCTTATTTTGGCCGCTATTTGGGCGACTCAGATCGTATCGCGGGTGTATACCTCCACAAGCTTGCGCAAATAATTCATGGCTCGGAAAATGTTAAAGTTGACTTATTTCCTTCGACTAGTGAGATCCATGAGACAGGCCGCGTTTTTACTATCGGGTTTGGTAGTGGTATGAGCGAAAACGGTAAGCGTTTACTATCTGAGACAGCAAAGTTAGGAGGGGGGAAATACCTTCACGCAAATACCGCTGATCAGCTTTCTGATGCACTTAAAAATACAATAACTCAGATTAGGGAAGTAAATGACAGCTTTACAGCTCCTTCTGTTGCTAGTAACAATGTTGACCAAACACGTAGTAGAGAATCAATATACTACGCAATGTTTTACCCTAAAGAGGGAGCTAGGTGGCGCGGTAACCTGAAAAAACTGAAAGTCTCGGGCGATAAAATTATTGACTCAGCCAACAAGCCTGCGCTTAACCCTGATGGCCTCATCGACAAAGACGCCAGAACATTTTGGTTACCAAAAGGTGAAGGAGCAGATGGTAATTCTGTTGAATTAGGCGGGGTTAACCTCTACTTGTCTGGTGTTTCAAGTCTACCAAATGAGGGGCGTAAAGTTTTAACCAATGTTAATGGCCGTATGCTTAACTTTACTCGTTATCGTGTTGTTTTTCATTATGGAACAATCGCTAAGGCCGCAGTTGACTTTGAATCAGCTCCGGAAGAAGTTGAAGATTTGATCAACTGGTCAAGAGGTATTGATGTTGATGATGAGAACGATGATGGTTCAACCATTGATTCACGGAAAGATATTTTTGGAGATCCACTTCATTCTAAACCTGTAACCATAGATTATGGTAACGATGATATACGTATTTTAATCGGAACAAATGCGGGTTACTTGCACATGTTCCAAGATAAAAACGATGTGTTAAGCGAAAGTTGGGCGTTTATTCCCAGAAGCCTATATAAAATTATCAAGCCGCTACGTGATAATCAAGCAGATACAAAAGTCTATGGTGTAGACGGAGCTATTTCTGTTTTCTTTGATGACAAAAATGGAGACGGTGTTGTTAATGATAGTGATCGTGTTTGGGCATTTTTTGGTTTAAGACGTGGCGGTAGTTATTATTATGGTCTTGATATTACAAACCCTAACTCTCCGAAATTATTATGGGATGAGCCTATCAAAGGGGGAACTGGTGACTTTTTAGAGCTTGGTCAAACGTGGTCAAAACCTATCGTAACCTACATCAATTTAGCTGGTTATGAAGATCGCCCAGTATTAGTTTTTGCAGGGGGATATGACACAAATAAAGATAATGTTTCGCGCACTAATGATAGTAGAGGACGAGGAATTTTTATTGTTGATGCACAAACGGGTAAGAAAGTATGGGCGTTGACTCCAAATGAAAATGGCTTTTTAGGGAAACATAGCATCGCTTCAGATATTAGTATTCTTGATTCAGATTATGATGGCTATGTAGATAGATTGTATGCAGCGGATACCGGTGGTGACATATGGCGTGTTGATATGCCTTCAAATAACCCTAATGACTCACAAAAACCGTGGACGCATTTTAAATTAGCGAGCCTAGGTGGCTCTTTATCTACTCAAGATCGTCGTTTTTTTTACAAACCAATGATTGCTCGTACGATGTTCAGCAAAGTATCAGAAACCACTTTTGAGGGGAAAACGATTAAAACGCGAATTGATACGCCATTTGATGCAGTATTAATTGGTAGTGGAAACCGTGCTAAGCCTCTTGCTACTGCAGCAAATGACCAACTGTTTATGATCCGTGATATTAATACCGTGACAAAATCATTTAAAGGTACTGATGTTCCTGACGTGATCACTCAAGCAGATTTAATGAATGTAGATTCTGATCCTTTTGGCAAAGCTATTGATGATGTTGAAAAATTCACAGAGCTAGAAGTAACGCTCGGTGAGTTTAAAGGTTGGTACTATAACTTGCCGGCTTCGGGAGAAAAGTCACTAGCTGCAAGTACGGTTATTGGTGGTGTAGCTTATTTTACTAGCTTTTCTCCTGCAACAGCCACTGTAAACCAATGTTCACTGACTGGTGGTTCTGGCGGCCTTTATGCTTTTCATTTACATTATGGCACCAAAGTCTATGACAGTTTAAAATTTACAACTTCGAACGATGTTCCAGACACGCCTCAACTTTATTTTGGTGTTGGTGATAGTTGTGTCGATGGAAATAGTGATGGCTTTTGTGATGATAATACTAGCGAAAAAGTGATAGAACAAAGCCAGTTTTTATCGATTGGACCTGGAGTTAAGGGGGCTCAAAATCCATTCAAAGTACAAGAGATCTTAGGCCCGGGGTTAACAATAGAAAACGGTAAAATTAAGCTTGTAAGTGATAAGGTGCCAATTGGCTTTGGTTTTAAGACACAACAAACCTACATTTATAAACAAGAAAAGCTTGATCTAACCTATTAGCATGAAGTAAGTAATTTAATGAGTTTATATATTGGTTAGGTAGGTATTATAATTTTATAGCTATAATTTGATATATCTTTAAAAGGTATATCAAATTAAGTTGATTGCAATCTAAAAAAACTGAATCTATTATGAACAAATGCATAGCGAGTCTGTGTTAATTCATTGATAGGTATAAAATGTATGAAACCAAAATCGAATAAGAATCAATTAGGATTTACATTAATTGAGTTGATGATTACTGTTGCTATTTTAGGTATTATAGCAAGTGTTGCACTTCCAAGCTATTTTGAGCATGTAAAGCGTACTGCCAGAAGTGAAGCTATTACAGCTCTATTAGATATAGCAAATAAGCAGGAACAATACTTTGCGGATAATCGTCAATATGCCACCACCCTTGATCAGCTGGGCTGGGAAACCAAAACAGAAAATGGTTACTATGAGTTAAGCTTATCTGTTGATAATAATGTAGGTCGTGCTTTCTTTTCGGCAACAGCTAAAGCAATAGCTGGCCCTCCCAAAAAAGACACAGATTGTACTAGACTGATCCTAGATGATCGTGGTATACAACGATATACAGGGAGCGCAACTACCTCAGCTGAATGTTGGGGACGCTAGTTTAAATTGATGTCAGTTCATTGCTGACATTTATCAGTATCTATTACTTTCACCCTGCCAACATTATTTACCGATATAGCAAGCCCACTTAGGCTTGCTTCTTTGTATTCAGGACAATAAACAAAAGTCCCATTATTGAGTCCCATCAGTCTTCCATTAGGTAAAAAGGTTAGTGCATTGCGTTTGTTATAAGTGAGCATATCAAGCTTATTGATTGCCTCAAACTGTACTATTTTAGTGTCATTACTATCAAACACGCCAATCTGTCCATGATCGATAAAGACAGTGAGTTTTTTATGCCAGAATTGATAGTTACACTGGTTATTGTGTAATGCACAAAACGTGACATACGCATTGTTTGCTTGTGCATTTAAGCGGCTAATAGCGACTGCGCGTTTAATAAGGTGTATTTGATTATCTAGACGGTTTTGCGCTAAGAAAGGTTTTAATTCGAATAATGCAAGGTTTAAAAGTATCGAAATGATCGATACCACTATTAAAACCTCAATGAGTGTTGCGCCAAATACTCGACGACATAAGAGATCTGTCTTCATCCTTGAAGACTCCTAAGTAGTATGTTTTATTTAACTATAAGTGTACCCAATATCATGTCAAGTGCTTATTAACTACATTTAAGATTTGTATCACCAAGATAAAAGGCACTACCAGACTTGTTTACTTGAAGAGCTTTATTATTGTCATTATTATCAGGGTTAGGGCAATATATAAAAGTACCAGGTTGAGTAAGTATACTCCCGCTAGTATCGAAAATAATTTGTGGATCTCCGGTGAATATAACCACATCATTAGTATGAGGAGGTGATATCATTCTAAATACTTTGTCACCATAATATGGTTCGAACCATTGAATTACATTACCTGGAAACCTTTCTTTATCGTTACTAAACATAAAGATTACTTGCTCTAATTCGTTATTTGCTGACAGTGGGTGGCAGATACTCACTTGATTGCTTTTTAAACGGCTTTCCCAGCCCTTGCATATTGTCATTTGGGTATCTGTGCTAACAGCTTTGGCCCTAGCAAAGCTAATAACCCGTTGCAAGTCGAGTAAGTAATTTTCCGCCCTATTATTTTCTAACATATCTGAGCTATCCCATAAAGCAATTGTGGCGACAATGCCGACAATCGCTATTGTGATCATTAATTCTAAAAGCGTGAAGCCTTTATGTTTCCTGTTGTTTTTCATTGCTTGTACCTCACTTACAAGTAGCTTAATAATAATATCATGCTTTGTTTATAGTGCACCTATTTGTTCAGTTTGTTTGCTATGATGACATGGATTGTCTAAAATCGAGGCAAATATGTTTTAAACTAACTGGTTACTATGAAAAAAATAGAAGCAATTATAAAACCCTTTAAGCTTGATGATGTTCGTGAAGCGTTGTCAGATGTGGGGATCACAGGAATGACGGTTAGCGAAGTTAAGGGCTTTGGCCGTCAAAAGGGGCACACTGAGCTTTACCGCGGTGCTGAGTACATGGTTGATTTTTTACCGAAAGTTAAACTTGATATTGTGCTTAGCGATGAAGATGTTGATAGAGCTATTGAAGTGATCGTTAAAACATCGCAAACAGGTAAAATTGGTGATGGTAAAATCTTTGTCACTGATGTTGAGCGTGTAGTACGTATTCGTACCGCCGAAGAAGATGAAGATGCGATTTAATATAAACCGCAAACATTAAAAAAGGCGCCTATGGCGCCTTTTTTAATGTAAATGTGATGAGTTAACGTTTATTCGCTTCACGCGTTGCTTTAGCATGCGCGCTTAGCTCAGGTAAGCCGAGTTTGTCGTAACTTTTTTCCATGATCTCTAGTGCTTGATCAAGGTAGCTGCTTTGTGAGTAATGCTCAACTACATATTTGCCACGGTTAGCGGCAGCAAGATATGCTTCGCGTTCATAGTAATATTCAGCCACTTTTAACTCGTAGCGCGCCATTTTGTTGAGAAGCCACACTAAACGTTTTTTTGCTTCTGGCGCATAAGCGCTATTAGGATAGCGTTTTAATAATGTTGATAAGTCAGTGAAAGCAACACGGGTGCGATTTGCATCTCTATCCGCACGGTCTACGCCAAAATATTCTTGGAAAGCATTTTGGTCTGCTTTAATGTTCACTAAGCCACGCATGTAGTACATGTAATCTAAATCTTTGTGGTTTGGATTCAAGCGAATAAAGCGGTCAATAGTTGCAAGTGCTTGTTCAGTATTACCTGCTTGATAGTGAGCATACACTAGGTCCATTTGTACTTGCTTTGATAGCGGACCAAAAGGATAGCGAGAGTCAATAGCACTCAACAACTCAATTGCTCGAGCGTATAAGCCTGAATCTAATGTTTGTTTCGCATCTTCATATAAAGCTTGCGCAGATTTATTAGGAACGCGTTGGATATCTTCTTGATCTGGTGCTGACGAGCAAGCCCCTAAACCAAGTACTGTAACTGAAAAAACAATGGCGAACGCACGTTTCCCTATTTTATTTATCATTTTATTTATTACCTTCGATGTCTTCGGCTAGGCCAACAGAGGAAAACCGAGTAAACTATACGTATTATACAATGCTTAATAAAGCGATTCTAACCCAGTCGAGCACAGCTTGCACTGGTAAATTGGGTAAAGTTACTAATGTCAGAGCAAATTTCTCTCCAAGCCGAGGTTCCAATAGACCTTGGCGGTAAACGTCTAGACCAAGTATTGGCGCAATTGTTCCCTGATTATTCGCGTTCACGGATAAAAACATGGATTTTGGATGACAAAATCACGGTAAACGGCGAAATATTGAACACGCCTCGCGAAAAATTACTCGGTGGCGAAATGGTCAGTGTAGAAACAACCATTGAGGCTCCTCGAGAATATGAGGCACAAAATATCAAATTAAACATCGTTTATGAAGACGATGATATATTAGTTATCAATAAACCGATGGGGCTAGTTGTTCACCCTGGTGCAGGTAACCCTGATGGTACTGTTTTAAATGCTTTACTTCATCATTACCCAGACATTATCAATGTGCCACGTGCCGGTATTGTTCATCGTCTAGATAAAGACACCACAGGTTTAATGGTGGTTGCTAAAACTATTCCCGCGCAAACACATTTAGTGACGGCATTGCAAAAGCGCGAAAACTTCACCCGTGAATACGAAGCAATTTGTAATGGCACTATGACTGCAGGTGGTATGGTTGAAAAACCAATTGGCCGTCATGCAACAAAGCGTACTCATATGGCTGTTCATGAAATGGGCAAACCAGCGATAACGCATTACCGTGTTGCAGAAAAATTCCGTGCTCACACGCGCTTACGTTTACGCTTAGAAACAGGTCGTACTCACCAAATTCGTGTGCACATGGCTTATTTGAATCACCCACTAGTTGGCGATCAACTTTATGGTGGTCGCCCGCGTCCGCCTAAGGGCGCAACACCTGAACTGTTCCAAATGCTACGCGACTTTAAACGCCAAGCATTACATGCAGTTAAGCTTTCTATCGCGCATCCTATAACGGGTGAGTTAATGACATGGCAAGCGCCAATTCCAGATGATATGGCAGCGATGACAGAAGCTCTTCGTGCTGATACTAAAGCAAACCCAAATATCGAGTTTTAAGCGTTATGATCACACCAGCATGGACAGCCCCAAAAACTGTTAGCGCACTGAGTACCACCCGACAGGGCGGTGTATCCGTTGCACCCTTTGATAGTTTTAATATGGGTTTACATGTTGGTGATGATGAGCAAGCCGTGCTTGTAAATCGCGCGTTACTTACAAATCAGCTGCCAAACCCTGCTGTGTGGTTGAACCAAACACATAGCAGCGAAGTGGTGGTGATTGATGAAAGGTCTGAGCTAAGTGAGTTGCCCTCTGCTGACGCACTTTATACTCGTTTAGTAAAACAGCCGCTTGTGATAATGACCGCAGATTGCTTACCTGTACTATTTTGCTCGGCTTCGGGTAATGAAGTTGCTGCAGCACACGGCGGATGGCGAGGCTTAGCTCAGGGCATTTTAGCTAATACAGTGGCACATTTTAAAGCAAAACCAAGCGAGATAATTGTTTGGCTTGGCCCTGCTATTGGCCCATCACAATTTGAAGTGGGCCCAGAAGTAAAAGAATGCTTTTGTGAATTGAATCCTGAGCATCAAAGTGCATTTAAAGTTAAGGGCAATAAGTATTTAGCGGATATTTACCTGCTCGCACGTCAACAATTAACACAATTAGGTGTAATAAACGTTTACGGTGGTGAGCATTGTACCGTCACTGATAAATCACAGTTTTTCTCTTATCGCCGCGACGGGCAAACTGGCCGCATGGCTAGCTTGATCTGGCGCAATTAATACGCCTTTTTTGCGATTAAATTTTCTTCTTTACTTGAACAAATCACTAAGCATACCCATTAATTAAGCAATTAGATTTTTTAATAGGTAAACCCTTATGCGTTTAGATAGATTTACAAGTAAATTTCAATCTGCGCTTTCAGATGCGCAGTCATTAGCACTTGGGCGCGACCATCAATTTATTGAGCCTGTGCATTTAATGTATTCATTGCTACAGCAAAATGGTTCAAGTGTGCGCGCGCTACTTGCACAAGCAGGCGTCAGTGCAGATGAGTTAAACACCAAGTTATCACAAGAAATTGAGAAGCTGTTTAAAGTTGAAGGTATTGGCGGTGATGTTCAGCTGTCAAATAACCTGATTTCGTTAATCAACTTGTGTGACAAATATGCCCAAAAGCGCAAAGATAAATTCATTTCGAGTGAGTTATTTGTCCTTGCTGCGTGTGACGATAAAGGTCCACTCGGGGATATTTTCAGAGCACTGAATATTACTTCTAGCAAAATTGAAGCCGCAATCGAAGCTATTCGTGGTGGCCAAAAAGTTGATGATCCCAATGCTGAAGAAACCCGTCAGGCATTAAAAAAGTTCACCATCGATTTAACTGAGCGAGCAGAGCAAGGCAAGCTTGACCCTGTTATTGGCCGAGATGACGAAATTCGTCGCACTATTCAAGTATTACAACGCCGTACTAAAAATAATCCGGTGTTAATTGGTGAGCCGGGTGTAGGTAAAACGGCGATTGCTGAAGGTCTTGCGCAGCGAATTATCAACGGTGAAGTACCTGAGGGCTTAAAAAACAAGCGAGTATTATCGCTCGATTTAGGTGCGTTGGTTGCCGGTGCTAAATACCGTGGTGAATTTGAAGAGCGTTTAAAATCAGTTTTGAATGAACTTGCCAAAGAAGAAGGTCAAGTCATCCTATTTATTGATGAAATTCATACTATGGTAGGCGCTGGTAAAACAGATGGCGCTATGGATGCGGGTAATATGTTAAAGCCTGCACTTGCCCGTGGTGAGTTACATTGCGTGGGTGCCACAACACTTGATGAGTATCGTCAATACATCGAAAAAGATGCTGCACTTGAACGCCGCTTCCAAAAAGTATTTGTTGATGAACCGTCGGTTGAAGACACCATCGCAATTTTACGTGGTTTAAAAGAGCGTTATGAGCTGCATCATTCAGTTGATATTACCGATCCCGCTATCGTTGCTGCGGCGCAGCTGTCGCATCGTTACATCAGCGATCGCCAATTACCAGATAAGGCGATTGATTTAATTGATGAAGCGGGTTCTTCAATTCGTTTGCAAATTGACTCAAAACCAGAATCTTTAGACAAACTTGAGCGACGTATTATTCAGTTAAAGCTTGAAGACAATGCGTTGGCGAAAGAAAAAGATGAAGCGAGCCAAAAACGCCGCACTGAAATGCAAGAGTTGATCACTGAACTTGAAGCTCAATATCGTGAATTAGACGAAGTGTGGAATGCTGAGAAGGCCTCATTGCAAGGCACGCAAGTAATCAAAGCTGAGCTTGAACAGGCGCGTCTTGATTTAGAAGTGGCACGTCGTGCCAGCGACTTACAACGCATGTCTGAGCTGCAATATGGTCGTATCCCTGAGCTTGAACGCAAACTAGACCTTGCTTCACAAGCCGAAATGCAAGAAATGAGTTTGCTTAAAAATCAGGTCGGTGAGGATGAAATTGCGGAAATTTTATCGCGTTGGACAGGCATTCCAGTATCGAAAATGCTGCAAGGTGAGCGCGAAAAGCTACTGCAAATGGAAGATCAGTTACACCATAAAGTGATTGGTCAAGATGAGGCTGTTGTGGCTGTTGCTAATGCAATACGTCGCTCTCGCGCAGGACTTGCTGATCCTAATCGTCCAATTGGTTCATTCTTATTCTTAGGTCCAACAGGGGTGGGTAAAACAGAGCTGACTAAAGCTCTTGCTAGCTTCATGTTTGACACTGAAGATGCCATGGTGCGCATTGATATGTCGGAGTTTATGGAAAAGCACTCAGTGGCACGTTTAGTGGGTGCGCCTCCAGGTTATGTCGGCTACGAAGAGGGTGGCTATTTAACTGAAGCTGTACGCCGTCGTCCGTATTCAGTTATTTTATTGGATGAGGTCGAAAAAGCGCACCCTGATGTATTTAACATCTTACTGCAAGTACTTGATGATGGTCGCTTAACGGATGGTCAGGGTCGTACCGTTGATTTTAAAAATACGGTGATCATTATGACCTCTAACTTAGGCTCAGATATTATTCAAGAGCAAGCCGGTTCAAATGATTATGCGACGTTAAAAGAAAAAGTAATGGGCGTATTGGTGAGTCAGTTCCGTCCTGAGTTTATTAACCGAATCGACGAAACTGTGGTATTCCACCCGCTTGCTAATGAGCATATTAAAGAAATCGCCGATATTCAATTAAGCAAGCTACGCGAGCGCTTAACAGAAAAAGGCTACATTCTTGAAGTAACGGATGCAGCATTAGATCGTATCGCTGAAAGTGGCTTTGATCCTGTTTATGGTGCAAGACCGCTAAAACGTGCTATTCAACATACCATTGAAAACCCATTAGCACAGCGCTTGTTAGGGGGCGATTATCAACCTGGTGCCATTATTCATATTGACGCCGATGAAAATGGCCTTGTTTTCTCAAGTCGTTAATATGCTTTAAAAGCAAAAAGCCGCATTAATACAATGCGGCTTTTTTGTATTAACTAAGTTTAAACCTTAAACGTTAACAGCATATCATTGACTTTGCGTGAACCTTCAACCAGCCCTGCAGCGTCTTTAGCGACGTTGTAGCTAAGTTTTAAGTTTTCCTCACTGTGTTCTTTAATGCTGTCGACATTTTCGCGAATATCAGCGCTCACAACTTGTTGCTCTTCAGCTGCTGTCGAAATTTCTGCAGCAAGACCTGAAATTTCATTTATTTGCGCAAAAATACTCGCTAACTCAGTTTTAGTATGGGCCGTTGTATTAACACAACTATCAGCTTGCGTTTTAGTTGATTGCATTACTTTCGACCAGCTAAACAAGGTATCTTGAATTTCTTTTATTGAGCTGTGAATTTGTGATGTAGCATTTTGAGTGCGTGATGAAAGCGCACGTACCTCATCAGCTACAACCGCAAAACCACGACCATGTTCACCAGCGCGAGCTGCTTCAATTGCTGCGTTGAGCGCTAATAAATTTGTTTGTTCAGCAATACCTTCAATCTCACTCATTACTTGGCCAATCTTGTCTGCTTCGCTGGCAAGAGAGTTAGCGGTGCTCGCTGCTTGCTCAACTTGGTTAGCCAGATCAGACACCATAGAGCTATTTTCTTCAATATGAAGTTTTATATCATTACAGCTTTGGTACGTTGTATTGACTTTCTCAGCAGTGTGGTGAGTGTTTGCAGATATTTCACCAATAGTTGTACTCATCTGACTCATCGCAGCAGCAATATCACTTAAACGATGACCCTGTGCTGCAATTCCTTGCTCTGTTAGCGATGATTGCTTATCTAGGTTGGTGGCAATATCTTTAAATGAGTAAGTAGAGTCTTTAACACGGCCAAGTACGGTACGTAGCTTAGCAAATAACATTTGCTGATTATAAGTCGCAATACTAAATGGGTGGGAGCCCGAATACACATAACGAGATACCGAGTCAAACTCAGCACGCTGCTGTTTTAAATGGCTAGGCGTTACAATGAGTTCGTCATAATTGAGTGCAAAAAGTGCTGCAATGAGGGCAGCTGCAGCTAAGGCAACAATCCATGACGTAGTAAGCGCCAAAGCAACAATGCCAGCAACTAATAATACCGTAGATAAGGTTTGTCTTAGCGAAATATTTTCACGAAATGACGCGACAGACTTGCCGTTATTAATTTTAGTGTAAAGCGCCATTGCACGAGTTTTTAACTGTTCAGATGGTTTTGTTCGCACTGACTGATAGCCAACGAGCTGACCGTGTTCGTATATAGGTGTAACAAACGCATCAACCCAATAGTAGCGACCATCTTTACAGAGGTTTTTTACCATGCCACGCCATGAATGGCCTTGCTTTAGTTTTTCCCACATCTCTTTAAATGCCGCTTTTGGCATATCTGGGTGGCGTACTATATTATGGTTTTTCCCGAGTAACTCCTCTTCGGTATAACCAGCAATGGTACAAAATTCCTTATTTACGTATGTGATGATGCCGCGTAAATCTGTTGTAGAGACAAGCTCTTGATGTTCGGAGTATGTCACTTCTTGATTGATTATTTCTTGCCCACGACGCATATGAGTCCTTGAAATGTACTTTTTTATGGTGTGCGGATTATAGTCTCAGAAAAATGTAAGGGAAGGGGGAACATATTGATAACTGTTAAAGTTTTAAAAATTTCACCTTTCCCTTGATCTAAAACAATATCTTGCGAGAATTATTGTGTTTAGCCTCACCTTTTCATATTAGGCAAAAGGTCTAATGTTCACAAGTTAGTGATAAAAATTATACAGATGAATAGATTTAGCATTAATTAAGTGCCACTAAAGCAATTGTATATTGCTATTCACAATGGCAAGATTGTGCTTCAAGTGGTGAGGTGGTAATTGAATGTTATTTTTCGCACTTGAGTAATTATTTTTTGCCCCCATACCCTTAGGATTACAGCCACGCGGCTCGAGGAAGCATTTTTGATAAAACATGATTTAAATAAAACGCTAGAAGCGTTAACGGCACAATTTCCTAACGCAATTAATGGGATTAAACGTGGTATCGAGCGAGAAGCATTAAGGATCAAACCAAATGGTGTTATCTCAGGGCAAGGTCATCCACAAGGCGTTGGTAGCGCTTTAACCAATGATCATGTCACCACTGACTTTTCAGAATCGTTATTAGAATTTATTACTCCAGTGAGCACCTCAGCCGAGGAAACCTTAGCTCAACTTAAAGACTTACAAAAGTTCACCTTATCTCAAATGGGTGACGAACTACTGTGGCCGATTAGTATGCCATGCTTTATTGAGCACCAAGATGATATCGTACTAGCTCAGTTTGGTGATTCAAATATCGGCCGTATGAAAACTCTTTACCGAGAAGGGTTGAAAAATCGCTATGGTAGTATGATGCAAGCGATTGCGGGGGTTCATTTCAATATTTCCTTTCCTGAAAGCTTATGGCAAAGCCTGTATAGTTTAAACGGCAGCCAAGGCACACTTGCAGATTCAATTTCGAATGGTTACTTAGGGCTCATTCGCAACTTTAAGCGCGAGTTATGGTTAATTAGTTTCTTATTTGGCGCTTCGCCTGCGTTGTGTAATTCTTTCTTGCAGGGTCGTCAAACAGACTTACCGTTTAAGAAACTAGGTAAAGGCACGCTTTATTTAGAAGTCGGTACGGCACTGCGATTAGGCAACCTTGGTTATACTAATAGCGCACAATCGTCTTTACGAGTTATGTACAATTCATTAGAAGAATATGTAGCAGGTTTAAAAGAAGCGATTCATACGCCATCAGACCTATATGGCCACCTTGATGACTACCGTAGTGAGCAGCCAAAACAACTGAACAAAAATATTCTACAAATTGAAAATGAATTTTACTCACCGATACGTCCTAAACGTAATGCTGCCTCAGGAGAAACACCTACTGATGCCTTATTACGAGGTGGGATCGAGTATATAGAAGTACGCGCGCTAGATGTTAACCCATTCAGTGAAACCGGTATTGATTTACAGCAAATTCGCTTTTTAGACGTATTTTTGACCTATTGTTTATTGTCTGAGTCTCCAGAAATGGATTGGCAGGAACAAAAGTTAAGTACAGCTAATCTTGATGCGGTTGTAAATGAAGGCCGAGACCCTGAGCTTACGTTGAATAAGCAAGGTGAAAAGGTTCTGCTTGTTGACTGGGCTGAATCTATATTTACTAATCTAGCTGCTGTGGCTAACTATATGGATAACGCATATAGTGTGAGCTATTACAGCGAAACAATCGCAGAGCTTGCAAGTTGGGTCAAAAACCCTAATAAAACTTTCTCTGGTCGGTATGTCAGTGCACTTGCAAAAGAAAATCAAGATAATGGTCTTTTTGCCTTAACACTTGCGCAAAAATATAAGCAAAACCATGTCGAGGCTGATTATCAATTTTATGATCATGCATTTTTGACTAAACAGGCATCTGATTCAGTGCTTAAAGAGCGAGAAGTAAAAGCAGCAGACAAGCTATCTTTTACTGCGTTTTTAGATGATTATTTTGCTAAAGCTTAGTAAGGTGAGTACATAAAAAAACGCAGCCTAGGGAGGCTGCGTCAAAGATTCTTCAGGGATGAAACAATGCTATACTGCTGCATTCATAAGTTCAGACTGACCTGATGAAAAAAAGTTCAGCGAGATACATAAAAAAATGAAAAAAAGTTTAATTATTTTATCGCTGGCCGCTTTAATGGCGGGTTGCGCAACGGCTCCTCCAGAGCAACCTCATGATATTTGTAAGATTTTTGAGGAAAAGCCTGACTGGTACTACGATGCGCGTGATGCGCAAGAAAAGTGGGGCTCACCTAAACACGTACTCATGAGTATGATGTATCAAGAAAGCTCATTTCGTCATGATGCAGCGCCACCTATGGAATATTTCTTATGGGTTATTCCTATTGGCCGAGCCAGTTCAGCGTATGGATACTCGCAAGCAAAAACGCCAACTTGGTCAGATTACATTCGCGAAACTGGTAATAGTGGGGCAGACAGAGACGATTTTGATGATGCGATAGACTTTATGGCTTGGTTTGTTTATAAAACTCATAAAGTAAACGGAATATCAAAATGGGACGCCTACGCGCAGTACTTGAATTACCATGAAGGGTGGGGCGGCTATAAACGCGGTACTTATAAAAGTAAAAAGTGGTTGATGAGTGTTGCCAATAAAGTAAAACACCGAGCTAGCCGGTATGGCGCACAACTTAAAAAGTGCGAAGCTGATCTAGATAAAAACTGGTTTGAACGCTTATTTAGTTAAGGTTTTCATATTAAAAAGCCCGCATCAATATGCGGGCTTTTTAATGGTTATTTACCAGGGAACTGGTGTATATGCACATCGCGTTGTGGGAACGGAATGGTAATATCTTCAGCATCAAATGCTATTTTCACACGTTCGTATAAACCAAAATAGACTGGCCAATAATTGTCTGTTTCAACCCAAGCCCAAACGAGCATACCAATATGGCTCTCACCATGTTGACTGACATGTACAACCGGCTTTTTCTCTTCGATATTTTTCAAAACTAGATCATAGTCATTTAATACCTTCATTAACACATCACGGGCTTTATGTACGTCATCGCCGTAGCTTATACCAAATTCAATCGCAACCCGGTGTAATGGCTCTGAGAACTTATTCTTAACGCAACCATTTGAAAGAGTGCCATTAGGAATAATAATTTTTTCATTATCATAGGTCAGTAAAACGGTAACAAAAATTTGAATTTCAACTACTGTGCCCATATAGCCTTGGGCTTCAATAACATCACCCACTTTAAAAGGCTTAAAGAACAGGATAAGCACACCACCTGCAAAGTTAGCAAGACTGCCTTGTAAGGCCATTCCAACGGCCAAACCGGCTGCACCAAGCATTGCAATAAATGAAGTCGTTTCAATTCCTATCATTGACGCAACTGAAATCAGCAGAAGTACTTTTAAAATGACCGAAATAAATGACACCAAAAAGTGTGTAAGTCCCACTTCAAACTTAACCTTGGTCATTGATTTTTCGGCCATATTTGAGATACGACCGATGAGCCACCACCCAACTATTAAAACAACAATAGCGAGAATGAATTTAGGTCCATAGAGTAGCAGTAGCTCAATTGCTTGATTATAAATGTTTTCGATCGATATTTCGTCCATGATTGCTCCTTATTAAATGCGGCAGTTAAATAGCTACTAATAGTAGCCGAAACACTAGCGGTTTGCGGGAGCGTACGTTGTAAATATGAAACTTCAGAAAGGAAATAAGAATTTAGATACAAAAAAGGAGTGGATGACCACTCCTTTTTGATGAAAATTAATGATGATTAAGTAGTACGCTTACTTGGCAGTACTTTAACAAGTTTAACCATATTTTCTTTAACTTCGAGAACTTCGATTGGATAGCCAGCAATACGCAAACTGAGGTTTGAGTCTGGGATATCTTCTAAATATTCAACTATTAAACCACTCAGGGTCTTCGGGCCATCAATTGGTAGCTCCCAGCCCATTTCTTTATTTAAATCGCGAATATTAGCACCGCCATCTACAAGTACTGAGCCATCATCTTGCTCGGTGACTTCCTCACTTGGTGTACGCGTTTGCGTTGTTGTGAAATCACCCACTACTTCTTCTAAGATATCTTCAAGTGTTACTAAGCCTTGAATATCGCCATATTCATCAACCACTAAACCAATACGTTCTTTCGATTGCTGGAACTTAAGTAGTTGCGTGTTTAGTGATGTGCCTTCAGGAATGAAGTAAATTTCACGAACTGCACGTAACAATGACGGTTTATCAAATTGTTCTTTAGTTAATAGGCGCAGTGCATCACGTGAGTGAATAAAGCCAACAGCATCATCAATTTGGTCACGATATAACAGTACGCGTGTGTGCTGTGCATGAGTAAGCTGGCGGCTGATAAGTTTCCAATCGTCATTAATATCAATCGCAACGATTTCGTTGCGTGGGATCATGATATCTTCAACCGTAACTTGTTCTAAATCTAAAATTGAAGTTAGCATGCTTTGGTGGCGGGCAGGTAAAAGAGCACCTGATTCGTTCACCACGGTTTTTAATTCTTCTTTACTTAGGCTATGTTCTTCAATTTGTGCTGTGGTAATACCAAACAAACGCAACATGCCGTTGGTCATCCAGTTAACGATAACCACAAATGGGAAAAGTATTTTTAACAGCCCTTTGAGCACGATTGAGCTTGGAAAAGCGACTTTCTCTGGATAAAGCGCGGCAAGTGTCTTTGGTGTTACTTCGGCAAAGATTAAAACAACCAGCGTTAGCGCGCCGGTAGCTATTGCAATACCAAGATCACCATACAGGCGAATACCAATGATTGTTGCAACCTGTGCTGCGGCAATATTAACTAAGTTGTTACCAATCAAGATCAGACCAATAAGTCTGTCAGGGCGACTTAACAGTTTGCTGACGCGCTTCGCTGCACGGTGATCTTCTTTAGCAAGATGACGCAGGCGAATGCGGTTAATTGACATAATCCCAGTTTCAGAACCAGAAAAATAAGCAGAAATAAGTATCAATAATCCCAATACAATAAACAGGGTACTAGTCGATATGTCGTCCAACGATGGATCCTTTTTTTATAAATCAGTGCATATTAAGCTAGAGACAGCTTGCTGAGTCAAGTTAAAACTTATTTAGAATCACTTCTTGAATGAAACGGCTGCCAAAATAAGCAAGTGACAAGACAAATGCGGCTATCATGATCGAAAACACAACAGGCTTACCACGCCAGCCTTTACGCAAATGTCCAACAGTGACCACAGTAAAAATCAACCAGGCTACTAACGATAACACTGTTTTATGGATAAACTCACTTGCAAACATCCCCTCTAAGAAGATAAACCCAGAAAGCAGTGCAAAGGTAAGTAAGATAGTACCTAACGTCAGTAATTGGTACAGCTGACGCTCAACCACCATTAATGGGGGAAGATGGCTATGTACAATCGCCAAGTCTTTGCGTTTTAAACGCTTGTCGATAAAATAAAACTGCACAGCATATAAAGTGGCGATGATTAGTACACAGTAAGCTAATAAAGATAAAGAAATATGTGTCACCAAGCCGAGCTCAACATTTATTGATTGTAAAATAACGTGATGTGGAATAAATAAGCTGGCGAGCGTTAGTATGGCTGCAAATCCGTAGACTACAGGTAATAAAAGGGTCGCAGGAAATTTAAGTGACACGGCCGTTACCGACACCACAATGACCCAGCAGGTCAATAAGGCAACGTTTACAATGCTTAGGTCTTGGCCATCAGCGCGAAAAACAGAGTTCACCAACAGTAGCATATGAGCAAGAATAGCAACGGTGCTCAAAATCACGGTGAGTTTCTGGCTTGGACCTTGTTTGTGAAAAAGGCGTGAAAGCACATGCGATGTCGCTAACACATAAAACAAACTAGCAATAATTGTTAAACTAATAATCATCGTATTATGGCCACTTAATTTATTCGATAAATCCTTGTCTCATTGATGCCATTGTATTTTATAGCAAGGCAAAAGCATAGAGTTTGTAAAAAGAAACTCAAACAGCGCACTTGAATACTGTATTGTCGGCCATCATTTACGGTATACTGCTAGGAATTAAATTTTAATATTGCCTTTATTGCCGAATAAACTGTACGTTTTACAAGCAATTTAGGTGAAACTCGTTTTATCGGAAACTTTACATGTTTGAGAATCTCCAAGAACGCTTAGGTAAAACCTTAAAAAATATCAGTGGCCGCGGACGCCTAACTGAAGACAATATTAAAGATACATTACGCGAAGTCCGCATGGCATTTTTGGAAGCGGACGTTGCCTTACCTGTTGTTCGTGAGTTTGTTAAGCAAGTTAAAGAACGTGCCGTTGGTGTTGAAGTAACGAAAAGCTTAAGCCCAGGCCAAGTCTTTATTAAGATTGTTCGTGAAGAACTTGAAAAAGCCATGGGCGAAGCCAACGAAGAGCTTAGCCTTAATGCACAGCCGCCAGCAGTAGTGATGATGGCAGGCTTGCAAGGTGCGGGTAAAACAACCAGTGTTGGTAAACTAGCTAAATTCTTAAAAGAGCGTAAAAAGAAATCTGTATTAGTTGTGAGTGCCGACGTTTATCGTCCGGCAGCAATCAAACAGCTTGAAACACTGGCTGATGAAGTGGGTGTTGAGTTCTTCCCAAGCGACATTTCACAAAAGCCTGTAGATATTGCCAACAGTGCTATTTCGCACGCGAAGAAGAAATTCATTGATGTGGTATTAGTCGATACCGCGGGTCGTTTACACGTCGATAACGACATGATGGACGAGATCAAAGCACTTCATAGTGCCATTAATCCAATCGAAACCTTATTCGTTGTTGATGCGATGACAGGTCAAGATGCGGCAAATACTGCAAAAGCATTTGATGAAGCACTGCCTTTAAGTGGTGTGATCTTAACCAAGACCGATGGTGATGCTCGTGGTGGTGCTGCCTTATCGATTCGTCATATTACCGGTAAACCAATTAAGTTTATGGGTGTGGGTGAGCGTACAGATGCACTTGAGCCATTCCACCCTGACCGTATTGCTTCTCGTATCCTAGGTATGGGTGATGTACTTTCATTAATCGAAGAAGTCGAGATGAAAGTAGATAAAGAGAAAGCTGCTAAAGTTGCCGAGAAAGTATTTAAAGGTGACGGTTTCACATTAGATGACTTTGCAGAGCAACTTCGTCAGATGAAGAATATGGGCGGCATGATGTCGATGCTTGATAAGCTGCCGGGCATGCAAAACCTTCCAGATGCTGTAAAAGGTCAAATGGGCGATAAAACTTTCGTGCAAATGGAAGCGATCATTAACTCAATGACACCAAAAGAACGTGCACGTCCTGAAATCATTAAAGGCTCTCGTAAAAAACGTATTGCTGCTGGTTCTGGTACCCAAGTACAAGAGATCAATAAACTGCTTAAGCAATTTACGCAAATGCAAAAAATGATGAAGAAGATGAAAGGCAAGGGCGGCATGAAGAAAATGATGCGCGGTATGAAAGGTATGTTACCACCGGGTATGATGGGTGGCGGTCCTAAATTTTAATTGAGCTTATTATAAAGCGTGTACAAAAAAGGGGCATATAGCTCCTTTTTTTGTAGATAAATTATGCGTAGTTGTTAGCTGAGTGTAAGATTTAAAGCCCAGATCAGTGTTTAATCAACTAAACTTACATTTTGCAGCAGTTCTTACTTGCAATGTTGCAAAAAACTCGTACAATTCCCCAGCTTCCCGTACTGGGGAGTAAATCTTATTAATGAAAACAGTCAATCTAATGTAGAGGACGGTATGGTAACTATTCGTTTGCAACGTGGTGGCGCTAAAAAACGCCCTTTCTATCAAATTGTGGTTGCGGATAGCCGTTTCTCGCGTGACGGTCGCTTCATCGAGAAAGTAGGTTTCTTTAACCCAATCGCTTCTGGTCAGGAAGAAAAAGTACGTTTAGATTTATCTCGTGTTGAACACTGGGTAGGTCAAGGTGCATCTCTTTCAGATCGCGTAGCTAAATTAGTTAAAGACGCTCGTAAAGCGGCTTAATAGGCGTAAGAGTAACCATGAGTCAAGAGAACACCTCGTATATTACAGTAGGAAAGCTCGGTGCCCCGTATGGTATAAAGGGCTGGCTTAAGGTGCATTCATTTACTGATGATCCCGAAGGGATCTTCGATTTCAGCCCATGGTTGATAGGGCAACAAGGTAAATGGCAGACCTTAGAAGTGGTCGACTGGCGTCGCCACAACAAAGGCTTTATCGCTAAAGTTGCGCAAGTAAACGACAGAGACGAAGCAATGGCTTTGACCAATGTAGAAATTTCCGTGGATGCAGCGCAGCTTCCAGAATTACCGCAAGGTGAATTCTATTGGCGAGATCTCATCGGCATGTCAGTTGTAACCGATAAAGGCTACGACTTAGGCACTGTTGATGACCTAATGGAGACAGGGTCAAATGATGTTTTGGTTGTGAAAGCAAACAAAAAAGATGCATTTGGCCAAGCAGAACGTTTAATTCCTTTTTTAACAGACTCTGTTATCAAAGAAGTTAAACATGATGCAAGAGAAATTACCGTAGACTGGGATCCAGGGTTTTAATGTCACAAACAAGTTCACTATGGGTAGGGGTGATTAGCCTTTTCCCGGACATGTTTGATGCGATTACTACCCAAGGGGTTACAGGTCGTGCAGTTAAAAATGGTCTAATCGACTTTAATTGCTGGAACCCACGTGACTATGCAACTGATAAGCATAGGACCGTGGATGATCGCCCTTATGGCGGTGGTCCAGGCATGTTAATGATGGTTGAACCATTGAAACAAGCCATTCTTGACGCAAAAAAAGCGGCAGGTGATGGTGCAAAAGTAATTTATATGTCCCCGCAAGGGCGCAAATTAGATCAACAAGGGGCAAGCGAGCTTGCCAACTCAGATAAGTTGATTCTAATTGCCGGTCGCTATGAAGGTATAGACGAGCGAATTATAGAGTCGTATGTTGACGAAGAATGGTCAATAGGTGATTTTATATTAAGTGGTGGTGAACTACCCGCTATGACGCTAATTGATGCAGTAGCACGATTAGTACCAGGGGTGTTAGGGCATAACCAGTCAGCTGAGCAAGATTCATTTTCGGATGGCTTGCTTGATTGTCCTCATTATACACGGCCAGAGACATTGGATGATAAGCAGGTTCCCGCTGTATTACTCAGTGGTAACCACCAAGAAATTGCTAAGTGGCGTTTAAAACAATCACTTGGCAGAACTTGGCTACGTCGTCCTGACTTGTTGCATAACCTAGCTCTGACTGAGGAGCAAGCGGCACTTCTTGCTGAGTTCCAGCAAGAGTACCAACAAGCTTGTGGCTAGAAGACAGTTACACCTAGGAAAGTGAGAAATATAATGGCAAAAGTAAACCAAAATATTATTAAAGCGCTTGAAGAAGAGCAGCTTAAATCAGACGTACCAGCATTCGGCGCTGGTGATACAGTTGTTGTACAGGTACGTGTAAAAGAAGGTAACAAAGAGCGTCTACAGGCCTTTGAAGGTGTTGTAATCGCTAAGCGTAATCGTGGTCTTCACTCAGCATTCACAGTTCGTAAAATTTCGAGCGGTGAAGGTGTTGAGCGTGTATTCCAAACGCACAGCCCTCTTATCGATAGTATCTCAGTTAAACGTCGCGGTGCTGTTCGCCGTGCGAAACTTTACTATCTACGTGAGCGTTCTGGTAAATCTGCACGTATTAGAGAAAAACTTAACTAATACGCGCTGTTTTACAACGCAAAATAAAACGGGTTGCAGCCTTAGGTTGCAACCCGTTTTGGTTTTTATAGCAAAAAATATCTAGTTACGACTTTCAAATTTAGTTGTCAGCACTTCTTAATATCTCTTTCTAATTTAAATATTCCCTTGTGATTCAAGCCGTGTAGAAGTGTTAGGGCTTTGTGCTTTGCTGTTTATCCTGTTACTATAATTCGTATTGAAAGCTTTACTTTTTTGTATATATTTTTGTACGTTTTTGGGTTTGAGGTGTATTAACGTGGTAACAGTGAATGAGCTTGATGAATTAAGGACAGGAATTGACGAATGCGATGCGCAGTTAGTTTCCTTGTTGGCAAAAAGAAACAGTATAACGGCTAAAATTGGTGCAATTAAGCAGCAAATTGGCGCCCCTTTGCATGCGCCGGATCGCGAAGCTGATTTACTTGAAGCGCGAAGACAAGAAGCGATTGCACAAGGAGTTAACCCTGAGTTAGTTGAAGATATTCTGCGTCGTATGATGCGTGAAGCATATCAAAATCAACAAGGGAGTTTGGCTTGTTCAGCTCCTCAGTTATCTCCTATTGTGATTGTCGGTGGGCAAGGTGCGATGGGTCAATTGTTTGCACAACAATTCATTCGCTCAGGATACGATGTACGAATTTTAGATAAAGAGCAACAAGCCGACAGCGAAGCGATATTAGCCGGTGCAAAACTTGTACTTGTAAGTGTGCCAATTAATGCACTTGAGCAAGTCGTTGCTGCATTACCAACACTCGATGATGACTGTTTATTAGTTGATATTACCTCAGTTAAACAAAAGCCTTTAAAAGCCCTCATGGCGGCTCACAGCGGCCCTGTGGTAGGTTTACACCCAATGTTTGGTCCAGATATTTCGCACTGGGTAAAACAAACGGTCGTCGTGTGTGAAGGGCGAAATCATGAAGTAGCAAAAGGGCTAATGGCACAATTACAGATCTGGGGTTGTCAAGTAGTTGAAATGGATGCCAAAAAGCATGATGAAGCGATGCAAATCATCCAAGTAATGCGCCACTTAACAACGTTTGTGTACGGACAATTTTTAGCTAAACAAAGCCATACGTTAGCAGAGCTACGTAGCTGCTCTTCACCTATTTATCAGTTAGAGTTAATGATGGTAGGGCGTTTATTTGCCCAGTCACCAGAGTTGTATTCTGATATCATGCTGGCGCAATTTGATGATGTAGAGCCGTTACTTGCGAGTTATCAAGACACCTTTGCAGACACTCTTGAGAAGCTAAAAGCTGGTGATAAAGAGTCATTAATAAATGCCTTTGCTAACGCAAAAGAATATTTCTCTGATGCAACTGCACATTTCTTAACACAAAGCCGTAGCTTACTTAATAAAGCAAACGATGCGAAAGTGTTAGATTAATAATTTTGTTTAATTAAACCAAAAGCCCGCATCAAGCGGGCTTTTTAGTTTCAAATGTGTTGTTGGCAATAATTGCCCTAATGGCCACCTAAGGAACCTGGTAAAGCACCTGTGTGGTGATTAATTAAACCCCATTGATACAGTAAATCAGTCATATCAGAAAGGCTGAATAAGGTCATGCTTAAACCGACAACTGTCAACACTACGGTATAAGGTAGCGCCATATAAACCATGCGCCCATAAGATAGCCTCAACACAGGGGCTAACGTTGATGTAAGTAAGAATAAGAACGCAGCTTGTCCATTTGGTGTGGCAACACTTGGAAGGTTGGTGCCGGTATTAATTGCTACAGCTAATAAATCAAACTGGTCACGAGTAATTTGACCAGCTTCGAGTGCAGCTGCAACTTCATTTATATAAACAGTACCCACAAACACATTATCACTGACCATCGACAGAATACCGTTGGCAATAAAAAACATCACAAGTTGCAATTGGCCTTCAAAGGTCAGAACCCAAGCAATTACGGGGGTAAATAAATGTTGGTCAATGATGACGGCAACAATAGAAAAGAATACGCACAACAAAGCAGTAAAAGGCAATGCTTCTTCAAAGGCTTTGCCAAGTTGATGCTCTTCTATAATTCCTGCACTGGCTGTGGCAAAAATAATCACAGACAAGCCAATTAGACCAACTGTGGCAAGGTGTAAAGCAAGGCCAATGATAAGCCAAACTGCAATAACAGCTTGAATAGCTAGGTTTACCTTATCGCGTGTTGTGCGTTTTTTCTCAAGCTTCTTCGCATGATCAGATAAAATTGTGTGAATCGGGGTGGGCAGTTTCGCACCGTAACCAAACGCTTTGGTTTTTTCCAATAAAATAGTTGTGGATATACCCGCAATCATAACCGGCAGGGTGATTGGTAACATGCGAAAGAAAAACTCGCCGAATAGCCAGCCAGCTCGCTCTGCAATAATTAAGTTTTGTGGTTCGCCTACCATCGTACACACTCCTCCTAAAGCGGTGCCTATAGAAGCATGCATTAATAAGTTACGGAGAAAAGCACGGAATTCTTCAAGCTCTTGACGATTTACCGGGCGTACTTGATTATCATCATTAATATCATGTTCACTACTTGAGTCCTTTCCCGAAGCAACTTTATGATAAATGCTGTAAAAACCCATTGCTACAGCAATGACAACAGCCATAACAGTTAACGCATCTAAAAACGCAGACAAAAAAGCCGCAGCAATCGTGAACGACAGCGACAATACAGTTTTACTTCGCACTGAAACAACAAGCTTTGTGAAGATATACAGAAGCAAGTCTTTCATAAAGTAAATACCTGCCACCATAAAGATAAGTAGCAAAATAACATCAATATTTTGTACTATTTCATGCTCAAGTTGCCCAGCCGACGTCATCCCAATGAACATGGCTTCAATGGCAAGTAAGCCACCAGGCTGAAGAGGGTAACACTTTAAAGCCATAGCAAGAGTAAAAATAAACTCTAACACTAAAACCCAACCCGCAAGGTAGGGGTTAAGTTGAAATAATATAGGGTTTATTAGTAAAAAGGCGACAATGGTGTATTTATACCATTGAGGCGAGGTCCCCAAAAAATTTTTAAAGATCGCTGGTAAAATCCGCTGCTGCATCGCTGTACCTTATTATTTGTGCTTGTTGTTATTTCAAGTTAACTAAGCTTAGAGCTTATTTGAATTGTTAACTAGGTATATTTACTATACTTAAAGTATTATTCTTTTGGTGTCTTATTGGGCCGAAAGGGCTTTTATTTAGCTATAAATAATAGATTTTTATGCACACCGGACTTAGTTTACTTGTTAGTTGCGGATCATCTGGTACAATCAGTGGGTTGTTCGCACATTGCGATAATAAAAGTTGCTAACTCAAGTGGAAAATGAATGAGAATTTTTAAAGCGAAAAGCCCAGCAGGTTTTGCTGAAGAATACATTGTTGAATCTATTTGGAATGGTGACTTTCCGCCGGGATCGATTCTTCCGGCAGAACGTGAATTGTCAGAGCTGATTGGTGTAACACGTACAACCTTACGTGAAGTACTTCAGCGTTTAGCGCGTGATGGCTGGCTAACGATCCAACACGGTAAACCAACACGTGTTAATAATTTCTGGGAGACGTCTGGTCTTAATATCTTAGAGACACTCGCACGTCTTGATGAAGATAAAATGCCAGAGCTTACCGATCAACTTCTTTCGGCACGAACCAATATCAGTGCTATTTACACGCGTGCAGCTATTAAATTAGCACCTGAGCGTGTAATTGAAATTCTTTCGCAGAGCGAAGAGCTAGAAGACAGCGCTCAGGCATTTGCTGATTATGATTACAAAGTACACCATGAGCTTGCTGTGGCTGGTAATAACCGTATTTACGTGTTGATACTAAATGGCTTTAAAGGTTTTTACTCTAAAATTGGCTGTCACTACTTCTCTGACTCACGTACACGCGAATTAGCACGTCAGTTCTATAAAGACCTAACAGAACTTGCTGAGCGACGTGAACATGATGGTGCAATTTCGATGATGCGTAAATATGGTCATCAAACAGGTGAGATTTGGCAGCAAATTCGTGGCGATATGCCTGAAGACATCATGGATTAATAATCTGTTTTGCTGCTTTAAAATTACAAACCCAGCTCGATTGCTGGGTTTTTTGTACGTGCAGATAGTATTTTTAGCAAAAAGCGTTACCAAAGGTAACGCTTTTTGTTTAAAAATTAGTTTTGCGCGAGATAATCTAAAACAACCTGATGATGGTCTTTGGTTTTGAACTTATCAAACACGTGTTTGATTTTACCGTCTTGACCTACAAGGAAGCTAATACGATGAATTCCTTCGTATTCTTTACCCATAAACTTCTTATAGCCCCAAATACCAAAAGCATCTGCAATGGCATGATCTTCATCAGCTAATAAATCAAAGTTCAGCTCTTTTTTGGTTTCAAAGTTTTTTAAACGCTTGATTGGGTCTGGACTTATACCAACGATACGGGTGTTAAATTTAGCAAGCTCAGCTTTTTCGTCACGTAAGTTCTCTGCTTGTACAGTACAACCTGGTGTTGATGCTTTCGGATAAAAATAAACCAGTACTTGCTGGTCTTTTAATAAATCGGCTAACACGATTGTTTCATCGTTTTGATTTTGTAGACTAAAAGCAGGGGCTGTGTCACCTGCTTGTAGAGGATTAATTTTCTTCATACTGTGCTCCTTAACGAATGCGTCTAAAGATATAATCTACGTTCAAACTACGAGAAAGATCTTCAAAGCTCACTTTAAAATTATCAATATCAACGTCGACAGGAATATTAAACTCCAGTTCACAGCGCATTTTTAGTTCATTGTCTTCTTCATAAGTGTCTGACTTAAGTGAACAAATGCTGATGTTGTTGTCAGCAAAAAAACGAGTAACTTTGCTTAATGTACCCGGAGTGTCGATACCCGTATATTCAAGGGTGTAACCGGCACAAAATTCACATGCAATATGACTTGCTGTGCGTTTCATCATGGTTAATAAACCAAGTTCCATTCCTTTTGTAGGCAAGGTATGCTCGATTCGGCTAATTGCAGACATATCGCCTGCTAATAACATAATAAAAGTAAATTCATTACCCAAGATAGCAATGCGACTGTCAATAATATTGCAATGACAATCACTCACTAGCTGAGTTAATTCGCTAACGATACCGGGCCTGTCTTCGCCAATCGCTGTGAGCACTATCTGATGATTTGAAAAAGCAGTCATGGAATTTTAAGTACCTAGTAATTAAATAATACCAATGGGTATAAGCCAATAAGCCTTGATTTCACGTGAGTTTAATACTGCACGGCGGCGAAGTTTACCATAATTAACATCGTTAACGGTAGCTGCGATTAATTAAGCCGTTAATAAAGTGTGCTCTTTCTTGTTTTTAGGGGCATCAGAAAGTACCATAGTTAAAATTTTGCAAGGCGATAAGTAAACATATACATGACGCGTTAACCCAAATTGCTCGGGTTATTTGCATAAAAACAATAAATGTAAAGTTATAAATGATTTTACAGTGAACCAAATCGGCATTACCCACTCATATATTTGTTAAAAAATTAAGGGTTTGCTAAGGAGAAATATCTGTGCAGTATTGGATCTCAAAGGCGCTTGCTGTAAGCGTAATGGTAAGTTTAACAGGATGCAGTGTGTTCACTGATGAAGCACACCATAAGCGTAATTATCGTGCAAATGAACCGGTCAAAGCGCCAGCAGGCCTTGCGCAACCGACTCAAGATCCGACTTACAAAATGGATGTTGCACAATACGACAACAACCCTGAAGCAAAAAATTATCGTCCGCCAGCACAGGTTATTACCATCGCGCAAGGAACTTGGGTGGAAGAAGGTGATAAATTAGCTCGGGTTTATTTTGATAAAAATGATGGTATTGAAGATCTAGATACATTCATTTGGGACTCTATAAAAGCGGTATTAGCAGAGAAAAATACTTCTGTAGAAAAAGCTGACAAAGCAACAAATAGCATCGAAACAGGCTGGTATACAATTATTAAACCTGAAGATGGTTGGTTTTGGGAAAGTGAAAAAGAAGTATCTCAACAACGCTTTTTATTTACAATTGAAGAGAAGTCGCATCAACGTACAGCTTCTTTAACCTCAAAACTTGTTGATTATAAAAGCGGTTCACAACAATTGACGCCACTTTTACAGCAACAACTAGAAGTGCGTGCTCTTAACCAGATTATTGCTGAGTTTGATTACCGCTACCGTCAGTTAGAAGTGGAAATGCGTAAGCAACAAGGCATTATTTCTCTTGAAATGGGCTTTGATAACAAAGGCAACGCTGCGCTTGTAACTGAGCAAGAATACAGCATGGTATTCGATCGTTTTTCTGGTTTCTTAGAGCGTTTATCTTTCACAATTGTTGAGATTGACCAAGAGCGTGGTTTGATCACTGCTGATTATAAAAAGCCAGAGTCAAGTGTTTGGGATTCAATTTGGGGCGAAGAAGTTGCTGAGTTACCAATTGAAGATGGCCAGTACCAAATTCTCGTTAGCCGCACTAATGATGGTGGTACAAGTTTAACTTGGATGGATTCGCAAGGTGCTACGCTAGAGCCTGGTACAATGAATGACCTACAACAAGCATTAGAAAACGCGCTGCGTCAGCGTGGAATTAATATTTAATAATTAAAAAAATTAAACCACCACAAAAAGAGCCTAGCCGCTCTTTTTGTGGTTTCTACAGGTTGAAAATATGTCTAACTTAAACGCAACAAATCGCATCGACATGCGAACCTTGTTCACCTTTTTCGTTCCTTCACTTATAGGTGTCTTCTTATTCATGACGCCGGTACCCATAGGTGAAGCAATGACCATCCCAATTGCTGTTATGGCAAAAGCAGTGCAACAATGGATTGCACCTTTTGCACTGGGTTTGATTACCAGTATTGTTTGTATCACCGGTATTTTATCTTTAGTGATAAAGTTGTTTAAACCACAGCCATTACTTAAGTACTTTATAATTAGACATTTATTTGATGTTAGTTGGCTTTGGCTGAGTGTTCGATTACTGGGTATGGTATTTATTATTCTGACCTATACAAAACAAGGGCCAGAAATGATTATTTCCAGTAATACCGGTGCATTGGTGTTAAACGACTTATTGCCCGTGTTGTTTTCTGTGTTTGTTTTAGCGGGATTATTATTACCGTTATTATTAAACTTCGGTCTACTTGAGCTAGTGGGTACCTTATTAACTAAAGTTATGCGCCCACTTTTTGGTGTGCCAGGTCGAAGTGCAGTCAACTGTGTGGCATCTTGGTTAGGTGACGGTAGTGTGGGTATTTTGATGACCGCTCGTCAGTATGAAGATAAACACTATACACAACGCGAAGCTGCCATTATTGGTACCACTTTCTCAGCTGTATCAATTACCTTTTGTTTAGTTGTTATTGGTCAAGTAAAGCTTGAGCACTTATTTGCACCGTTTTATTTAACTGTGTGTTTAGCCGGTTTAGTGGCAGCACTAATTGTGCCTCGTTTACCACCATTACGTTTTAAGAAAGATTTATATTTTGATGGTAGCGAGCCCGATAAAGATGCTGAGTTGGTACCTGAAGGTAAAACCTTAATTTCGCATTCGTTAGATGTCGCATTTGCTAAAGCGCGCACTGCACCGGGCTTTGTTGGTACAGTTAAAGAAGGTCTGCACAACGCATTTGATATGGTATTCGCAGTATTACCTGTGGTTATGGCGGTGGGCACATTTGCTCTGATCATTGCTGAATACACGCCGATATTTGAGTATATGGGTAAACCATTTGTACCATTTTTAGAGCTTCTTCAAGTACCTGAAGCCGAAGCTGCAGCACAAACTATTATGGTTGGTTTTGCAGATATGTTTATTCCATCAATTCTTGCTGCAGGCAGTATCGAAAGTGACGTTACACGTTTTATTATTGCAGCAATGAGTGTAACCCAATTGATTTATATGTCTGAAGTCGGTGCTTTGCTTTTAGGAAGTAAAATTCCGGTAAATATTATTGAGCTATTCTTCATCTTTATTTTGAGAACCTTAGTGACATTACCGGTTATTGTCTTAATGGCGCATTGGCTAGTATAAATAAGCTAAGCCTTTTTAAAAAAGCCCTGATTATTCATCAGGGCTTTTTTTATCTTTACCAGTGTCATCTTTAGGTACATTGAAGTCCATTTTCGCAGCATGTTTTAGCAACATAAGGTTACCAATTACTACACCAAATACTGCAACAAAAATGCCTATAATTTGCCATGTTTCCATCTTGAAATCCTGTAAATATATGCAGCACAATAGTAGCACTTAAAATCGTTTGGCATAAGACAGTGAAATAAAATCAAGTCCAGGGTTAGGGCTTTTAAATCCGGCGTTGGAATAGTGTAAATACCTGAGTGCTAAGCTTGTGTTGTTTCCTAGGTCTGCTACTAATCCTAACCTGTCCTCAAACTGGTAGTGAGTACTAACATTTTTGCCTGCAAAATGGGTGTCATCCAACAGTGAAACCCCAATACCAAACTCCACATGAACAGGTATGTTTTTCACATTAAACGCCGGGTATTGGACCACTGGAGAAACAGCTAACACGATATTCGTTTGATGTCTGTTGTCTTTGCCATACTGCCAAACATTAAAGCTTGATTCGAAGTATACCCGAGCATGTTCAAAAGGCAGTTTTTCGTTTGGTAAATGGTATTGATAGGCAAGTTTTAACCCTTTCACATCACCTTCACCTTGAATGTAATCAATGGCATAGCCATGATTTTGGGCGGCATCAATCGATGGTGCTATTAGTAATGCTGTGCTTAGTGCAAGTGCTTTTAGTGGGTGTTTTAATTTCATATCGGTAATTCTTACTATGACTTTGAGCAAGTAGATAGGGGTGGTGACATTGCTTTTTCAATGTGCGTAAACACACAGAACTTGTGCACATTCTCGCTTTTTTAAGCAATCCATTGAAAAACTTGGTAAAAACCGATTGATGCCAATTTGGCATTAAAACGTTGACGTATTGTTTCTTTTTTTGTGGTTTCAATATCGGTATATTGGCGGAAATTTTCAATCACAAGCGAATACGATGATGACCAAATTAGTTAACTCACTTTTGCTAATTGCAACGTTACTTACTACAAGCGTGTTTGCTAGCGAAGACCGTTCGCCAAAGCAATTGTTAGAGTCAGTCACAGCAGACTTATTTGTTGATATTGCTAATGTAAACTCCAAAGGTGACGCTAGCACTGAGGCAATGGCTAGTATTGTTGAAAAACGTTTGCTGCCCCATATGGATACCAAGTTCGTATCATATAAGTTGTTGGGTAAACACATAAAAGGGTTACGCCGTGAGCAAGCAATCGATTTTATCGCAGCTGTAGAGCATTACTTAACAGTAACTTATGCGGGTGCATTGATGAAATACACTGGGCAAAAAGTAGTGTTCGATCCATCACAGTTGATAGATGACGGATATGCAACGGTAAAAACTCAGATCATTGATGATAATGCGCCGACTATTGATTTACACTTTAAACTTCGCCAAGGTAAAGACAAGCAATGGAAGGTATACGATATTGTTGCTGAAGGTATTTCTTTATTAAGTGCTAAGCAAAAAGAAGTACTTCAACGTATCAGCCAAGTGGGCATTGATAAAGTGACTCAAGAGTTAGCAAGTAAGTAGCAGTCTCCAACCAAGCAGTGAGTATTACCAATGTACCACTGCTTTTCTATTTTCTTTAAAAATCACCTACTTTGCGCTAGCACCAATTGCCCTCTGTGGTAGAATCAAGCTAGTTTTTTCATCTTGAAGTATCGAATTAGATACTCGTTGTTTTGTTTCATTATTAAGCTCAGTGTCAGTTAGTTTTTGCTATAACGTAGAGCTTAATAAGTCACCTAATAATGCGTGAGCGGAGTTGTGTTGTTTTAATGGAAAATGTACTAATTTGGCCAAAGGAGTACCCGTTACTGATCAAAGGATTAGCTGAGCAAAACGGGGCTTATATTTTAGACGCTTTAGAAGCTTGGCCTGCATGTCGTTCAACCAATGAAGATGATGGTGTCTGTGCGACAGTCCTTCCGCCTATTTATTATCTTTCTTGGTTAACTCCACTAGATCCATTCGAAGAGTGCTATTTTCAACATATTTCTGAGTTTGACGAAGCTGCATTGAACTATATCAATGCGATGAAACAGCACTTTTTAGAAAATGAATATACTCCTGAGAGCTTAGTGCTGATGTTGTGCCAGCGTTTAGAAAAATACGCAAGTGCATTTGCCCAATCAGCGGTAAAAACGCCCATTACATTGATTCAACAGTTATTTAATCGCCGATACTTTACGGTGATTGAGCATGTCTTGGAGCAAGGGGCTAAGATGTCTGCAGAAGATGTGCTGACTCTTTGGACCGAAGTAGACTTTAGAGAACGTTTTAGCGGATTTATCCCTGACTCTGTGGCTGATTTAGAGCAGTTAACTGCGTTAGCCGCTGAAAAAGTTGCCCACGGTGAGGATTATTTCACGTTACTTAAGTTGATCTCTCCGGATGTTGATTCGGTGTCTCTTTTAGAACAAGCATTGCTTGCTCACTTAAGCCATGAAAGTGCCAAACAAACCATGGCTAAGCGCTTTATTGAACAAGGGGCTACTGGCACCCTAGCTGATGAGAATGGTAAAACAGCTTTTATGTGGGCAACAGAGAAAGGGTATGTCAATGTTGTTGAAACCCTGCTTGAGCACCAAGATAAAACCATTCAAGACAATAAAGGCAACACAGCTCTTCATTACGCAGTGTTCGCTGAAAATGCGCCTTTACTCGTTTTGTTACTCAAAAATGGTTTTGACTTCAGAGTACGCAATAAAGATGGCTTAAGTTGTTATCGGTTAGCTGTGAGTATTAAAGCTGATAATTTAGTCAAGGTTCTTGAACATGACTTCGGGATTAAAGAGCTTTCGCCTGAAGGGCAGTTTGACCGCGTTAAAAAAGTGCACCTATTGCACGCCATAGTTACCTTACTATTTCCTGTGCAATTGTTTTTCTTCTTTGATGACAGTATTGCCATTAAAAGTGAGTTAACACTTAGCTTTACGCTGGTTTCTATTCTGTGCTTTTTCTTTGCTACCAGTTTGAAGCGATGCGCACTTTACCCGCATATACGCCATCCATGGGGACTTTTCTTATTAAGAATGTTCTCGTTACTTAGCTTAATCGGGCAAGTTGGTCTGGCAAGTATCGTCGCTTTAGCTACCTTAGCTGAGTTAGTGTGATTAGTTAACGATTAGCAAATATGACATAAAAAAACGGCAACCTTGGTTGCCGTTTTTTGTTTCATCTTTAGATAAAAGAATCGGTATTATTTATCGTGCTCGTGAGCGGCTTTTTCTTCAGCTAGCTCTTCTTTTAATTTACGTATCTTAAGACCAAGCTCTTGTCCACGGTGGCGTGCATAATAGGTACAGCCAATAAACATCAGACTGGCAAAGGTTAACTCAAGTAACACCCAAATCAGCTGTTCTTGTGCCACCCACAGTAATGTAAAACCATGGATAAAATAGAACATTACGATAAAGTTGGCCCATGCATAGGTATAAGGTTTATCTTGAATAATGCCTTTAAGTGGGAGCAGCAGGGGAAGTATATAAACTAGAAAGATAAAGGCATTGCTATGTCCTTCTCTTGGGGCAATTAAAAACAACCAAATCGGCATCAAAACTAATAAGCCAACATAACCTATTAACGCAAAACGTTGAAATCGTTTAGTGATAGGCTTTTTGGCTACGGGCTGTTTTAATTCAGTGTCCACGCTCATTGTAATTTACTCGCAATTTGCGCCAAACGTTTTCCAACACTTTGGCATATTTTAATTTCGTCTTTACTTAATACATTGCTGTTGTTGCTACCTGCAACATGACTGGCCCCGTAAGGCGTTCCACCAGTTTCAGTTGCGAGTAATTCAGGCACCTCATAAGGCACACCGAGCAACATCATGCCGTGGTGTAATAATGGCAGCGATAGATTTAATAAAGTGGCTTCATTACCACCATGCATACTACTGGATGACGAAAACACACAAGCTGGTTTGTCGATTAATTGACCTTTTAACCATAAGTCGCTGGTGGTTTCCCAGAAGCTCTTTGCTTGTGAGGCCATCATGCCAAATCGTGTCGGGGTGCCAAATGCCAAACCATCGCAATTAATTAGATCATCTTTGCTGATCACAATATCGTGCGGCTGACGCTGCACAAATGTGCGTAGTAGGGCAGTAGCACCTTGCTGCTCAATTGACTCGGCTATCTCATGTGCCATAGCTTCCAAAGAGCCATGGCTTGAGTGGTATAGCACAACAATGTTTATAGCCATTAAAGTACGCTTAATACGTTTTCTGGTGGACGACCTAGAGCAGCTTTGCCATTGTTCTCAACAATAGGGCGCTCGATTAGTTTTGGATTGGCCACCATCGCAGCAATTAACTTGTTCTCGTCTTGCTCGTTTTTCAGTTCAAGCTCTTTGTAGATATCTTCCTTTGTGCGCATTAACTCACGCGCTGAGGTAAAGCCTAGCTGTGTCACAAGCGTTGCAATTTGTTGTTCATTAAGTGGTGTTTTTAGGTATTCAACAACACGTGGCTGCACATTATTGCTTTCTAATAGGGCAAGGGTTTCACGTGATTTAGAACAACGAGGGTTGTGGTAAATAGTTACAGACATAGCGTGGTCTCTGATTTTAATAATTTGGCTTATTTTAGGGCAAGCAGTGCAAGACTTAAAGTCTCGCAAGCTCTTTTTGTAACTGTCGGTATTGCGTGAGTAGGGCTTTTAAGCGCTGCTGTTTTACTAACTCTTCGGGTTCAACAAAATTGAGCGCTTTTTGAATTTCATCGGCCGCTTTTAAATAAGCGCCATATTGGGCCAGTACATCTGCATGGGCTTCATGGTAGGAGGCCATGTTTTCTTGTTTTTTGTACACATCAGCAATGAGCTCTTTAGCAAGGTTGTGATCAGGCTTTGCGAGTAAGTAAGACTTTAAAATACGCTCAGCAACATCAAATTGTTTTGCTTCAATGGCGGCATTAGCGTAGTTAAGGGCGATAACCTGATTGTTAGGTCTGTCGATATCTAACTTAGCTAAAAACTCAACCGCTTCATCGGCTTTACCTTGGGCAATTAATAAGTCGGTGTGGGTATCGATGTAAAATAAATTCTTTGGATCTTGCTCAAGCAGAGGATTAAGAATGCTGGCTGCTTCATCTAGCTTTTTTTGATCCAATAAACTAATACCCAATCCATATTTTAAGGCGGTGTCGTTATGTACGCTATTATCACGCATCAGCTTACGGAAAAGATCTTCTGCCGCTTTAGGTTTTTGGTGATACCTTGCTATAACTCTGCTTTTGGCTAAGTTGAAGTCGAGACTGTCTGAGTAATGTCTCTTTGGGTATTGCTCTGCACGTAACCGCACATCTGATACCCGGCTTTCGGGTAGTGGGTGGGTAAGCAAAAATGCAGGTGGCTTATATTTATAGCGAATTTGCGCAGCGAGCTTGGTTAAAAACTCGCTTGATTGGCGCGGATCAAACCCTGCATTGTTGAGAGTTTGCATGCCGATGCGGTCAGCTTCTTGTTCAGCTGCACGGCTATGAGTAAGTTGACTAAATGCGGCTTGAGTCTGGTTTGCTGAAATAATCGCTATCCCAGCATCTGGAGCAACAACGGTTGCTAATATCCCCGCAATCATGCCTGCAATAGTAAGTGCGCTGTTATCTTGCTGCTGCTGAATACGACGCGCTAAATGGCGCTGTGTGACGTGGGCAATTTCATGGCCGAGCACTGAGGCAAACTGACTTTCGTTGTCTGCTTGAGCGATGAGGCCTGTGTGAACACCCACATGACCTCCGTAAAATGCAAAAGCATTTATCTCTGGGTTGTTTATCCAAAAAAATGAAAAGGGAAAACGCACATCGTTTGCGTTAGCAACTAATCGACGACCTAATGTCGTTAGGTATTCATCAAGCACAGGATCATTGACGACGGGTGATGAGCCACGAATTTGCATCATCATTACTTCGCCTATTGCTTGCTCTTTTTCAATAGGCAAGGCTTGTAAAGCCGAGGTCCCTAAATCGGGCAGCTTAAAATTAGTTTGCGCCTTCAACGGCTCACTATGCAGTATCGAAAATGTTAGTAAAGCACTGCATAGTGTTATAAAGGCTGATTTTAGTCGCATCTTATTCCTTGTTGATTTGCTCACCTAACATGACTTTTGCTATGTCTATTTCGTCGCTGCATGCTCGGCTATCTTTTTCACACAATTGATAGAAATCTTTTATTGTGACTCCGTCTAGCTTAACAACGTTCAACTCCCGTTGTAAAAAAGTTATGATTTTATGTACGACTTTGTGTGCGTGTAAGATTAAGGCTTTATCAGCTTTATCGCCACGTTCAAAATAAAAAGCTATAAATTTGTGTAGTTGATTAAAGCGTATAAGGTTCCTCATTGAATGCGGATCCCAGACTCTAAACTCCATAAATCGATTGTCTTTGATGTATTGGTCAACAGTGACATCTTTAGCAAAGGGGTAGGCCCATAATTCGAAACCTCGATCGGTAAAGCTCTGGTGCAATGCGATGCGTGGCTTTTGCTCACAGACAATTTCACCCATGTCGGTTTCGTAGCCTCCTAGTAGCTCAAGGTTCCAATTTCTGGGATCTATTAATCTTTTTACCGCATTGTCAAAGCCATGATCTAAAATACCCTCAGATTCACTCACTGACGATGCTACCAAATGGTAAAATGGCGGCAACTCCCCCCAGTTTATTTGTTTTTTATACCAATTAATCTCTTTAAGAGTTGGATTCGCAGGCAATTGCGCTTTATTATGCGAGCCAGGCATCGTGTTTCCTTTACTACCAGTTATTGATTAAGGATAAACTATTGTTTTGCGTGTTTTAAGAAAAAAATGAGTTCTTCTCACTATAAAGGATTATTTTTCCAAGATGCTGACATCTTATACTTATTATTCATATTAATAACGCAGTTGATTCGCTATGTTAATGGTTGATTTGAGGGACTATAAGTGCCCACAACAATTTATTCAGTTTAAATTAGGGTTAAATAAGGCACAATCTGTTAATCAACCCGTCACTTTTACATTTAATGCTGCACACTCTAGTGATGATATGCAGCGCTTTTTAGAAAAACATCATTACCATTTTGAAATTGACCTAGAATTAGGTGTGTTAACCGTGGAGCCCGTTTGTGTTTGAATATGTAAAAGCTTGGTACGAAAATAAATTTTCTGATCCCCATTCAGTAACCTTATTGTTGCTGTTAATTGCAACCTTTGCATTTTTCTATTTTTTTGGCTCCTTACTGGTACCTGTTTTAGTCGCGCTGGTAATTGCTTATTTACTTGATTGGCCTGTAGCGCATTTAGAAAGGCTAGGTTTAAAACGCTTCACTGCCACAATTATTGTCATGTTAGTGTTTAGTGGCTTAATGATCACCATTATCGTCGGCATGGGCCCTGTGCTTTGGCAGCAAACCAGTAACCTCGTGCAAGAAACCCCTTATATGATTGAAAAAGGTAAAGCGCTGCTTTTACATCTTCCTGAGGATTACCCAAGTTTGATCACTGAAGATCAGGTTAAATCAATTGTTACCAGTGTTGAAACCAAAGCTATTGAGTTTGGTCAGTTAGTACTATCAGTGTCATTAACGTCTATAAAAGATGTGGCAGCTTGGTTGATTTATTTGATTTTAGTACCGCTACTTGTGTTCTTTATGCTTAAAGATAAGTTAGAACTTACACAAAGTGCTGAACGTTTATTACCTAAGCAGCGCCGCTTAATCATTCAAGTTTGGCAAGAAATGAATCAGCAAATAATGAATTATATTCGCGGCAAGGTATTTGAAATTTTAATTGTTGGTACAGCTTCTTTTATCGCCTTTGCCGTTTTAGATCTACGTTACGCGGCCTTGTTAGGTGTTTTGGTTGGTCTATCTGTATTAATTCCCTTTGTAGGGGCGGCACTGGTGACTATTCCTGTGGCTGCGGTGGCGTTGTTCCAATTTGGTTTAGAAACGCAGTTTTGGACCATTCTAATCATCTATGGTGTGATTCAAGCACTTGATGGCAATGTGTTAGTGCCTTTACTGTTCTCTGAAGCTGTTGACTTAAACCCGGTGTTTATAATTGTTGCAGTGTTGTTTTTTGGTGGTTTATGGGGATTTTGGGGGGTGTTCTTCGCAATCCCGCTAGCTTCATTAGTAAAAGCACTTATAAATGCATGGTCATCTAAAAAAGAAGAGTTGATTGAGCGCTAGCTTAGTCTTAAAAAGTATAGAAAACGCACTTTACTGACTAATTGATTATTATAATTTAGCCGTGAAAACTGTAAAATAGGTTATAAGATATATCTTTTAGTAATATGGTGCGTTTTACATGGCAAGTTTTTTCCTTTCTGACGATGCTAATCAACAAATTTATTTAGATGCGAATGCAACGACTCCTGTACTTTCTGACATTGCCGATGTTGTTTCGCACACGATGCAAGTTTGCTTTGGTAATCCATCGAGCTCTCACATTACAGGTATTCAAGCTAAACACCTATTAGAACAAACACGCACCAAAGCACGCGAAGTGATAGGTGCTACCGATGGCGATATTTTATTTACCTCAGGTGCGACCGAAGGTATTCAAACGGCGGTTGTTTCAACGCTTATTGCTGCTAAAAATCACCAAATCGAGAACCCTGTATTACTTTATGGGGCTACAGAACATAAAGCGGTGCCAAATACCTTAAAGCATTGGAATAATGTGCTTGATATCAATGCACGCGTTTTAGCTATTCCAGTTGATAAAAACGGTATTTTAGATCTTGAGTTTATTCGTGAACATGCTGCTAATGCATTGATGATCTGTACTATGGCAGTAAATAACGAGACCGGTGTGTTCCAAGATTTAACCGCCATTGAGCGAGTAATTCGCAGTGAGAACAATAATGTAGCCTGGATGGTAGATTGTGTTCAAGCATTAGGAAAAACCAATTTAGCACTTAGCGAAACAACGATAGATTATGCGCCATTCTCTGGTCATAAATTGTATGCACCGAAAGGTATCGGTGTGCTGTATATTCGTAAAGGCAGTGCGTACACACCATTTATAGCGGGTGGCGGCCAAGAAAGCGGAATGCGCTCAGGCACCGAGAACCTACCAGGTATTGCTGGTTTAAATAAACTGTTCTCACTATTACTTGATAAACAAAACCAGACATTTAAGCCTCTTGAGCAGTTGCATGATTATCGTAAGCAGTTACATGCAGCTCTCTTAGATACGTTTGGTAGCATTACTTTTAACCATAGTTTTGAGCATTCAGTGCCCACTACATTAAACTTTGCAGTTAATGAACTAACCAGTAAAGAAGTGATGGACTTATTTGATGCTGCGGGCATCCGAGTAAGCGGTGGCTCTGCATGTAGCTCTGGTGCTAATCGTAGCTTTGTTCTTGATGCAATGGGCGCTAGTAATTGGCAAAGTGAAAATGCGATTCGTATGTCGTTTGGCCCAGCTGCAAGCCAACAAGAAATTGACTTTGCCTGTGAAAAAATCCGCTCTTTAAAACCGATTCTAGAAGCTAACTGCCTAGTTGTCTCTGATAGCACATCGCCTCAGCAAGAAGTCTGTGCGATTGGCTTAACACAACTTCGTCATCAGGCGGCATGTTGTTGGTTGTATGTTGATTGCGATAAAAACGCAGTGGTGATTGATCCTATCATTGAGCTTATCCCGCGCATGGCAAAAATTGTCGTGACACAAGGCTTAACTGTTCAAGCGATTATTGATACGCATAATCACCAAGAGCGTTTATCAGCTCGTTGTTTACTAACCAAAGAGCTAGCAGAGCGTTATGTTACCAATGAGATAGATGAACTTGGTTGGCCGAAAGGGTCAGCAACTATCGAATTAAGCGGTGTACGCTTAAGCAAAATAGCGACACCGGGTCACAGTGAAGACAGTGTTAGCTATTTATTGAAAGATACGCAAAGTGGTGAGGTCAGCTATTGTTTCTGTGGTGATTTAATCTTACCAGGTGGCTTAGGTAACACGGCAATTAGCGGTGGCGATGCAGCAAAAATGGCACAATCACTAAAACAGCTTGCAATGGCAATCACAGATTCAACAGTGATTTGTTCAGGTCATGATTATCAACAATGCTTTGCAATGGATTGGCACGCACAAAAAGCAACGACGCCATTATTAGCAAAACTATTAAATGAGCAAGTATCAGATGTTCAGTTTGTTGAGTTAAAGCAACAAGCGGATGAACAAAAGCATGCAGAGAGTCACTCTTTATGTGGCTATGTTGAAACACTTGAAAGTGCGCCGATGAAACAGCTAGCAGCAACCGACGCTAAAGCAATGTTAGACGATAAGACAACTTACCTAATCGATACGCGCGAACCTTATGAACATGGTGCGAATAATTTAGCTGAGTTATTCACAGTTGCAGATAGCAAAGTGATCAACATTCCATTAAGCCGTATGGCTAATGCTATAGTCCAAGGGCAGCTTAATAAAGCACATAACTACATTTTGGTGTGTCGTAGTGGTAACCGTTCAAAACAAGCCGCAAACAATTTGTCGCAGTTAGGTTTTGAAAATGTGTATAACTTAAATGGCGGTTTAGCATTGTTTTGATTGGTATCAGAACAATTCAGTCATCAAACAAAAAAGCCGCTAAATAGCGGCTTTTTCGTAACTTGAATAAATTAAGCTGAGGTTGGGCCTGAGCTTTCCCGTACCACTAATGAAGGGGTAAAGGTCGTGATGATGTCTTTATCTTGATTACGTGCACCACGGGTTTTTCTAAACAATAACCGAGCGGCATGCTGTGAAATCACATCATTCGCTTGATGGGCTGTTGTTAGTTTCGGCCAAGTTTGACGCGAGAATGGCGAGTCTTCGAAACCAGTGATAGAGAGTTGCTGTGGAATTTCAATGCCCATTAATCGTGAAGCAAATAACGCACCCGCAGCCATCTCATCGTTTCCGCCAAGTAAGGCTGTAATGTTTTTCGGGTTATTCTCACCAAGCAATGCTTTTGCACCTTCAACACCAGATTCAAAAGAATATTGGCCTTCGTAGATCAGATCATCATTCAATGGGATGTTGTGATCCCTTAGCGCAGCCTGATAACCCTCTAAGCGTTCGGTAGTTGACTTATGTTCTTTGTCGCCGCATAAAAAGCCGATATTTTTATGACCAAGCGAGAGTAGGTGAGCAGTAATTTCGTACGCTGCCGCGTAGTCATTTACATAAATACAGGTGTCTTGATCTTCCTCTGTAGGACGACCAGAAAGCACACGCACATAATGAATGCCCATTTCGTCAAGCATTTCTATGATACTGTTTTGTTCTGAAAGAGGTGGTGTTAATACAAGGCCTGCCAAACGCGAGCGCTTGATCATGGTTTTAAAGTCTTCTTGCATATTCGCATCAAGATAGCTGCATGGATGAATAACCAACTCATAGCCTTCTTCTTTGCAGCGTGATAGCACCCCATTTTGCATGTCGATAACATAGTATGCATTGGGGTTGTCATATACCAGACCAACAGTAAAAGACGATGTGCCTGCAAGGTTACGAGCTGCAAGGTTTGGCTGATAGTTCAACGTATTTACAGCGTCCATCACTATGTCGTACGTTTTTTTTCTGACAGATGGCTCTTTATTGATCACTCGCGAAACAGTTTTCATTGAAACACCAGCGAGTTTGGCTACATCATTTATGGTTACTTTCATACAGTTACTTTATAGTTAGTTATATTTGTATTATAATAATATCGAAAAGTGTTCACCAGAGCGCTTTTTCTTAATAGGTACATTAATATTTAATATAAGTTAGTTAGTGTATCTAATGTTCTACCAAATTAGCAGTAAAATAATTGAGATAATTTTTATGATACCGGTGTCAAAAGAGAAAAATTGCGCTATTATCTCGACTATAAAATGTAAAAGTAGAACATTGACAGCGTTGTCATTTTAACTTAGTGTTAATTTTCATCGTGTTTTTAATTGCTGTCTTTATTCAACATTAATAAAAAGATAGTTAAAAATCAGTTTGTTGCAAGTTTTGAGGGGATTATATATATGAGCAGCCGTTCGCAATTAGCTAGTTGGCAAGCACTATCTGAAAGTGCCAAGAAGATGAAACAAATTCATCTTAAAGATTTATTTGCCAAAGATAGCACGCGTTTCGAGCAATTCTCAGCTCAGATCCCAGGTGTATTATTCGATTACTCGAAGCAACAAATTGATAAAACAGTTTTTGAACAATTAATCTCTTTAGCGAAAGAGTGTGACATTAGCGCATGGCGCGAAAAAATGTTCAGTGGTGAAAAAATTAACATTACTGAAGACCGTGCTGTACTTCATACTGCACTTCGTAACCGTGCTAATACAGCTATAATGGTTGATGGTGAAAACGTAACAGACGCAGTAAACGCTGAGCTTGCTAAAATGAAAGCGTTCGTTAGCAAGGTTCGCAGTGGCGAGTGGTTAGGCTACACAGGTAAAGCTGTGAAAGATGTCGTTGCAATTGGTGTAGGCGGTTCAAATTTAGGCCCGCAAATGGCAACTGAGGCGCTTGCAGCCTACGCTGATGACACATTAAATGTTCATTACGTATCAAATGTTGATGGTGTTCAGATTGCATCAGTTTTACAAGGTTTAGACGCTGAAACGACGTTATTTGTTATTTCATCTAAAACGTTTACAACATCAGAAACCATGACTAATGCTAAATCAGCGGTTGAATGGTTTTTGCAAACAGCACAGGCTCAAGAGCACATTGCTAAGCACTTTGTTGCTGTTAGTACAAATTTAGAGAAAACAGCAGCTTTTGGCATCGCTGATGAAAACGTATTCACAATGTGGGATTGGGTAGGCGGTCGCTTTTCATTATGGAGTGCGATAGGCTTACCAATTGCCTTGTATTTAGGCTTTGAAGCATTTGAAGAAATCTTAGAGGGTGCGTTTGAAATTGATGAGCATTTTAAAAATGCTGAATTTGAAAACAACGTACCATTATTAATGGCGCTTTTAAGTGTTTGGAATACGAGTTTCTTAGGTTATACGGCGCAAGCTATTTTACCTTACGACCAAGCATTACACATGTTACCTGCATATTTACAGCAAGGTGAGATGGAAAGTAACGGTAAGCACGTTACTTTTGATGGTGAAACAGTGTCTTACACAACAGTACCTATTATTTGGGGTATGACTGGTATTAACGGCCAACACGCATTTTACCAATGTCTGCACCAAGGTAATGTAATTGTACCAGCTGACTTTATTGCCTCAATTGAGCCGCAAGTTAATGTTGGTAAGCACCATGATATCTTATTATCAAACTTCTTTGCACAAACCGAAGCAATGATGGCCGGTGTTGATGCAGAGCAAATAACTGCTGATTTAACCGCAAAAGGTAAATCTGAAGCAGAAATTGCAGAATTATTGAATCACAAGATTCATCAGGGTAATCGCCCAACAACCTCAATGTTATTAGACAAGGTTGATGCAAAAACAGTTGGTCGCTTAATTGCACTTTATGAGCACAAGATTTTCTGCCAAGGCATCATCTTAGAAATCTGTTCTTTTGATCAGTGGGGTGTAGAGCTAGGTAAAGGACTTGCTTCTAAAATTGAAGCTGAATTATTTGATGACACAGTAAGTCATCCGCATGACAGTTCAACGAATGGACTGATCGCTTACTATAAAACGCATCGTAAGCAGTAACAGATTCGCAGCAATAGCTGCAAAACGGATACCTTTGAACGGGTAGCGCTGGAGTTCTTAGGGCCTGTATTTTTGTGAGAGGATTTACAGAGCCCCTAAGACTCATTTACTTCAGCCAATACAAGAATAATGAGTAAGCTACTCACAAAACAAATTCAACAGGTTTTGTTAATGGAACTATCAAACAAAGCCAGATCAACCAGATAACAACGAGCATTGCCAAATTTCATGAGAGTCATGGAGTTAATTTATTCGGCATTGCCAATGTAGAGAGTGATATATGCTAAATCCATTTGATATCGTAATTTTTGGGGGCGGTGGTGATCTTGCGTTACGCAAATTGCTTCCTGCAATGTATCGCGCTTATCAAGAAGGTAATTTACCTCAAGGTTCGCGCATCCTTCCTACGGTACGTGACCAAAACAAATGCAAAGAATATATCGAGACAGCTCATAAAGCTTTGCAAGAATTTTTAGGTAAAGGTGAATACAACGCAAAAGATTGGAAAGCGTTTGCATCTTACTTAGTTCCTGTTGTTTCAAACGTTACTGAAGCCGATGATGACTGGGATAAGCTAAGAGATATTTTAAATGAACACGATGCTGATAAGTCTCGTGTTTTTTACCTTTCATTACCACCTGCAGTATACGGTAGCTGCTGTGAAATTTTATCTTCAAAAGGGTTAATCACAGAAACATCACGTGTAGTGGTTGAAAAGCCAATTGGTTACTGTGGTGAGTCAGCAGAAACAATCAATGCGAAAATTGCTGAATACTTTAATGAAGAACAGATTTTCCGTATTGACCACTACTTAGGTAAAGAAACCGTACAAAACTTAATGGCACTGCGTTTTTCTAACTCTTTGTTTGAAAATTTGTGGGATGCTAAATCAATCGATAATATCCAAATCAGCTTGTCAGAAACGGTTGGTTTAGAAAGCCGTGCTGGTTTCTACGACAAAGCCGGTGCATTACGTGATATGGTGCAAAACCACTTGCTGCAGTTACTTTGCTTAGTAGCAATGGAATCACCAAATAAATTAAACGCCAATAGCATCCGCACTGAAAAGTTAAAAGTACTTGAGTCGTTACGTCCGTTAGTGGCTGAAGATGTTGATGCGAACATCGTACGTGGTCAGTACGTGCCAGGTAACTTAGACGGTAAAATCGTCCCTGGTTACTTAGAAGAATTAAACGAAGGTGCTAGTAAAACTGAAACATTCGTTGCTATTCGTGCGCATATTGATAATTGGCGTTGGGCTGGTGTGCCTTTCTATCTTCGTACTGGTAAGCGTATGAAAAAGCGTTGTGCTGAAATCGTTGTTGAATACAAAAAGGTTTCACACAATGTTTATACAGACAACGTAGGCAATATTGAGCCAAACCGTCTCGTTATTCGTCTGCAACCTGAAGAAACAATTCAATTAACATTGATGTCTAAGCGTCTTGATAACCTTGAGATGCAGTTAGAGCCAGTAACAATGAACATTGAGTTATCTCAGGCTTATAGTAATGGTTTCCATTCAGATGCTTATAAGCGCTTAATGTTAGATGCTGCGGCAAATAATCCATCACTGTTTATTCACCGTGATGAAGTGCGCCAAGCTTGGAAATGGATTGATCCAATTATTGAGCGCTGGCAAGAAAAAGGCGCCCCTTCGTTATACCGAGCAGGTACTTGGGGACCGGACGATGCTGATGAATTGTTAGAAGAAAACAATCATGTATGGTTTAACACAGGCGATAAGGCGTAATTAAGATGGCAACAATTGTTGAAAAATTCTTTGCAAACAAAGACGAATTAACAGCTGAGCTTTCTTCAAGCCTTGAACAAAGCCTTGTTGCTGGTATTAAAGAAGATGGTCGCGCGGTACTGATGGTATCGGGTGGCTCATCGCCGGCACCTGCTTATAAGCATTTATCAAACCTTGAACTTGACTGGGCAAACATTGATGTAGCTATGGTTGATGAGCGTTGGGTTGATGCTGATCATGAAAAAAGTAATGAAGCATTTATCAAAAGCACGCTGTTACAAAACCATGGCGCTGCAGCTAATTTCGTAACGATGAAAAATGACGCATTAACGGCTCAAAATGGTGTAGCTGATTGTGAAGCTGCCTATAAAGCATTAAAGCGTCCTTTTGACGTGACTATTTTAGGTATGGGTCCTGATGGTCACACAGCATCACTTTTCCCACACGCCGAAGGCCTTGAACATGGCTTAGCCACAGATGATTTAGTGTGTGCAATTAACGCCATTGAAAGTGATGTAACTGGCAAGATCACTGAGCGTATGACGCTAACGTTATCTGCAATCGCAGATTCTAAAGTTGTTAAGCTATTAATTAGCGGTGAAGAAAAACTTGCAGTATATAAACAGGCTAAAGAGGGCGGTGCAGTTGCTGACATGCCTTTGCGTGCAGTATTAAATCACCCACACATCAATATTGAAGTTTATTGGGCACCTTAATCGCCTAATCAAACCAACTTATCTAAAGCGAGCTTAGGCTCGCTTTTTTGTTGTTAAATATTCACTTTAAACAAACCATTTCGTATCAACGCACTTTCTTAAAATAGCGCCACAAAGTGTTAGACAAGTACAAAATGGCCCTATATAATTAAAAATGACAACGCTGTCATTGTTATTGATTGTTATTCTCAAACCCCTTTAGCTTACTCTGCCCAGAAAAAGTTAAAAATAAATTGTACATGACAGAGTGCTTTTAGAAACAAGCTAGTTTCTTAAGCTAATCAACTGTTAGATAACAGTTTTTATATAACTTTTAGTTATGGTTAATAGTTGCACAGTGGCAACTTAAGCTTACAAAAATGCACGTTATTTTTAGCTGTTTTCAAAAACTCATCCTTTTGGTCTTTTCATCTGTAATATCACTCATGCTATATTTGCGCCGTTTATTTGTAACAATTCTTAAAAACTCAATATTAAATATTAGTTATATCAATTACTTGATTATTTCGTTGTAAATTTTTTGCACAAATTAACCAAAAAGATGTAGCACAAATGTAATTTAGAGTGTATGGTTTGTTACTAGATGACAGCGTTGTCATCATCACTGGGCAGAAGTGATATAAAAAACCAACAAAATGATTCAAGGGGAATCCTGTGTTAGCTAAAAATTTTAAGAAAAGCTTATTAGCAGTTAATATCGGCCTCGTAATGAGTGCTGGGTTCACTGGCGCTGCATACGCAGCAGAAGAAACTAAAGTTCAAGAAGATGTTGAAGTAATTGAAGTTCGCGGTATTCGCCGTTCACTTGAAGCTTCAATGAATACTAAGCGCTTTGCTGACAGCGTTGTCGACGCTGTTTCTGCAGAAGACATTGGTAAATTTCCTGATGGCGATGTAGGTGAAGCACTTGGTCGTATTTCAGGTGTTGCAGTTAACCGTCAATTCGGTCAAGGTCAGCAAGTGTCTATTCGTGGTGCTTCAAGCCAATTAACACGCACACTTTTAAACGGTCAAACTGTTGCATCAACAGGTTGGTATGACCAACAATCAATCGATCGTAGTTTCAACTACACACTTTTACCACCTGAATTAGTTGGTGAAATCCAAGTTTATAAATCTTCTCAAGCAGACGTTGTAGAAGGTGGTGTAGGTGGTACTGTTATTGTTAACACTCGTAAGCCTCTTGATCTTGACGCTGGTACGACTTTCTTAAGTGTAAAAGGCGATTACGGCACAATCTCTGAAGAAACTGACCCTCAAGTTTCTGGCTTATTTAGCTGGAAAAATGACGAGGAAACATTCGGTGTTTTAGGTTCGGTATCTTGGGCTGAAACAAACTACCAACGTAACGGTATCGAATCACTGATTGGTTGGGGTGATATTGTTCCTACTACGTTCCAACAGGAGCGTGAGCGAACAGCATTAAATGCAACTTTCCAGTATCGTCCTACAGAAAACCTAGAGCTAGGTTTAAACATCATGAGCCTTGAGTTAGATGCAAACAATGCAAATACCTCAAACTTTGTAATGTTCCCTGACGACAAAGAAGCAGCTTGTGAGCAAACAAATGCATCAGGTACATGTACTTTCTACCGTCGTACGGGCGAAGGCGCAAACCCTGGTTGGGTTCAAACTTGGGCTCGTATTGCAAGCATGACATCTGATACAGCTGATTTTAGCCTTAAATACGAAGGTGAAAACTTCACTCTAAAAGGTCGTTTTGGTACAACTGAATCAGAAGGTGGTACAGACCTAACTGCAAACTACGGTAACTTCATCGGTGTTCCATCTGATTACGCAGGTACTTATGATGCAACGGGCGATGTGATCAAAATTGATATCAATAACAAATACTTTGAAGCATCAGACTTTGCAGGTCCATTATCTCCAGCTGGTTGGGCACTTAAAAAGCAACCTAATACAGATGAAGAAACTTACGCACAGTTAGACCTTTCTTTCCCTGTAGATTTTGGTGCTATCACAGCAATCAAAACAGGTTTCCGTTGGGCTGACCATGAAGTAAAACAAGAGACTTACTCAACTACTTTAGTTGATACATTACCAAGTGGTGATGGTGAGACTTATTACTCAGGTACTATGTCATCAGGTGCTGGTTTTACTTTACCTGAGCCAGACTTTGACAAGATGGTAACTGATGCACGTGCTGCAATTGCAAGCTTCGATAACGATTCAGCTGTATACCGTTCAGGTTACGGTACAATCGAAGAAGAAAACTTCGCAGTTTACGCAATGGCTGAGTTCTCTGCAGAATCTATCCGCGGTAACTTCGGTTTACGTTATATCTCTACAGATGCAGAATCAGATTACTACGGTTTTGCAAATGGTGAGTACGAAAGCTCACTAAGCACAGATAAAGCTAGCTACAACGACGTATTACCTAGCATCAATATCGCTTTTGATTTAGCTGAAGATGTAATTTTACGTACCTCTGCAGCGCAAGTTATTGCACGTCCTAACTACACAGATATGTTCTCTGCATCATCTTTTGCAGGTTACGCTGATGGTACAGCAAATAACGAAGTACTAACTAAAGGGAACGTAGGCCTTAACCCATTCAAAGCAACTCAAGCTGATTTAGGTATCGAGTGGTACTTTGATGGTGACGGTATGGTAAGTGCAACTTACTTCTTCAAAGACATCACATCATTTGTTACTTCAAGCCAAATCTTGAATCAACAAATCGGTGTTGTAGACCCAGATACTCAAGGTGATAACTGGACGTTATCTACTAAGCTTAATGCAAGTGGTGGCCAAATCGAAGGTATCGAGCTACAAATTCAAGATGGCTTTGATAGTGGCTTTGGTTACTCAGCAAACTACACATTCGTAGATGCACCATCAGAAGCTGAAAACTATCCAGATATGATCCCATTATTCTCAGATTCGTCTAAGCATACTGTGAACTTAGTGGGTTACTATGAAACAGATACTTACTCAGCACGTTTAGCTTATAACTGGCGTTCAGAGTACATGATCCGTGAGCTACCTGGTTTCTACGGTAACCGTGAGCACCAATCATACGGTACACTTGATTTCAGTGCTAACTACAGCGTAACTGATAACATTGACGTAACGTTTGAAGCTGTTAACTTAACTGAAGAAGATAGCGTACAAATCGGTGTTGCACCTGCTGATGCAGAAGTAGTTCCAGAGCTTCGTAACGGCTATCCAGCATGGAGCTTTGAAGGTGAAGCACGCTACAAGCTAGGTGTATCACTACGTTTCTAAGTTGATTTAGATAACGAAATTAAGAAAGCCCAGCTTGTACTGGGCTTTTTTGTGAGTGATACCAATCCGCAATAATACTTAGTCATTTTGAGGGATTAAACCTGTCGCTACCTGCGTTAAAAATTTCTGATTTAGAACAACTAAATAACGAAATTTTTGCCTTGTTATCAACGAGGTTTTATTGCCTCAAAATAGACCATTTAATTAAGCGAATTGGTATAAAAAGTGGGCGAGTAAAAATGATAAAAAAAATCGCAATTGTTGGTGGCGGAACAGCAGGTTGGTTAGCTGCTAACCATTTGGGGCATGCGCTTTTACATAGTGGCATTGAGATCACGTTAATCGAGTCACCAAATATTGCCAGCATAGGTGTCGGTGAAGGAACTGTTCCTTCGATGCGCAACTCATTGCAAAAGTTTGGTATCAGTGAAAGTGACTTTATCAATGAATGTGATGTTACTTTTAAGCAGTCAATCAAGTTTGTAAATTGGCTAGATAAACACAAACATGGTGCTAACTTTTACCATCATTTATTTGATCATCCACATATTTTTGGTGAGCAATTAACGCAGCAGTGGCTTGCTGACGGTAACGGCAATGACTACGCTGAATTTGTTTCTAAGCAGCATGTGTGCTGTGAAAATAATCTAGCGCCAAAAACAATCGCAACACCGCAATATGCCGGTATCAACGGTTATGCTTATCATTTTGACGCTAAAAAGTTTGCTTCATTCTTAGGAAGCCATGCCACGCAACATTTTTCCGTAAAACACCTTTTTGCTGAAATTAAAGATATAACCTGTGATCAGCAAGGCTTTATTACACATCTAATTGACTCAGAAGGTAACGCCTTAGAGTTTGACTTTATTATTGATTGTTCTGGTTTTTCGGCTGCCTTTATCGGGCAAAAACTAGGGGTCGGTTTTGTCGATAAATCAGATAGCTTATTAACCGACACCGCAATCACCTTGCAAGTGCCTACACAAAGTGATGATGAAATACCGCCTTATACTATCGCCACAGCACACCAAGCTGGCTGGATCTGGGATATTGCGCTTACAGAGCGAAGAGGAGTGGGTTTTGTTTATTCATCTAAGTATATGAGCGATGAGCAAGCTCACGAAAAATTACATCGTTACTTAGGTAATAAATTTGAGCATTTAACGCCAAGAAAAATCCCGATGAAAGTAGGGCACAGAGAAAAAATGTGGCACAAAAACTGTGTCGCTATAGGGTTATCGCAAGGCTTTGTTGAGCCACTCGAAGCCACAGCTATTTTAATTGCGGACTTTTCTGCAGGGTTATTAGCTAAACGTTTTCCGCGCAGCCGCGATGACATTAAATTAGTTGCTGATGATTACAATCAGCACGTGAATTATGTATGGCAGCAAACCTTTGATTTTATAAAGATGCATTACTGTATTTCGGATAGAACCGATTCGGCCTTTTGGCGTGATAACAAGAAAACCGACCAGCTATCAGAAAAACTAAAAAATAACCTAGCACGTTGGCAGCGCTTTACACCGGTACGAGAAGACTTTGCCAGTAAGTTCGATTTATTCGACTTAGAAAACTACTTATACGTACTGTTTGGTATGCATTATGTACCAGTCAAGCAGCAATCTAAGCAGAACGACAATCAACACGTTGCTGAATTTAAGCAGCAACGCGTAAAGCAGTTATTAAATGAGCTACCTAAGCACAGAGAGCTGCTAGATAAAATAAAGAAATTTGGCTTACAGAAAAACTAGTTTTCATTAACTGAGCTGGCTAAAAAGCATTAGCCAGTTCAGTTAATTCTAAAAAACGAAGAGATAGATAAACGGCTGTTGTTAATATCATTGTTGTACTTTTTGTTATTAAAAAGAGCTGCGCTATGCAGTAGGTTGCTCTTATAAATTACTAACCTATTAACCTTTGCTTCAATATTCACCACTTTTTCAAAAAGCTCTGTGGTTTCATTTAAATAGCCCTGATGAGTTGCGCTGTGCTTTTCAGTATCAGCAATCATTTTATGTACGCTATTTTGATTATCAGCTGTCACTTTAATGATGTTATCAGGGCGGTATTTGTAAATGCCCGTACCACCCCATTCTTTAGCAGATAAATAATGCACTGCAGCAAATGTTTTATCGTCCGTCGAGTCAATATGTGGCATACGCTGTAAGGTATTTAGTTCGTCCGCATTTTGTGTAACTAATGAAAGCTTGCAGCGGTGAAGATATAAATTATTTTCACCGCTTGTAATTATCCCTTGCTCTAAAAGCTCATTAATTAACTGCTCAAAAGCACGATAGTAAGGCGCTGGCATTTCATCACGCTTGCCGGGGTAGAGCGTTCCATCACTACCGAAAGGCTGGAAATAAGCTGTTTCTGTAGCAAATTGATAAATAGGCTCAAGGCTGTGTAAAAAGTCATCAATAATAATGACAGTCTCATTAATTTCAGCAATGAAAACGCTGCTTATTTTATAGTCTTTATTTAAATGATAGCCTTCCATTGTTTGCCTCATTATTTCCATAATTGTTGAATATACTAACAAAAATAGTGGCTTATGCGTGATAATATTTACTTGTTTATAGTTTGTTTTTTCATCATTTGGGATTGATTGGTAAGGTGGGTAATTTTGTTAATCTATAATGTACAAACTGCCACAAAATTTTCACTTCCTTTTTGTTGCCAAAACCTATAGGCTTTGGGCACTAACAGCAAAAACATATTATAAAATTAATGGAGCAGTATCATGGCGGAGCAACAAGTACAGCCTTTACATAACGAAAAACATGCCAACACTAAAATCCAAAATGGCATCAATATCGAGTTTATGAAAACTCAGCACTTAGTACCTGTGGTTGCACACGAATTTGCACGCATCGCAAATGAATTCCCAATGGCATTTGTTAAAAACAACGAATCAGGTCAATTCCAAGCAGTTGCGTTATTTGGTCTAGAGCCAGGCGAAAACCTTTTCATCCAAGATGGTAAATGGACTGCGGCATTTGCTCCAATGGCAATGACTCGTTATCCACTTGGTCTTGTTAAGCACCCAGAAGCTGACCAATTTGGTATCGTAATTGACGAAGCAAGCCCATTAGTAAGTGAAGAAGCGGGTAACGCACTTTTCGAAAACGGTGAAGAGACCGATTATCTTAAACGTCGTAAAGAAGCACTTGTTTCTTACATTGAGTTTTCGCAAGTAACAGAAGCATTTACTAAATTCTTAGCAGACAAAGAATTATTAGTAGCGCAAACGCTAACAGTAGAAATTAAAGGTGAGAAAAAAGACATCAACGGTATCTACCTTGTTGATGAGAAAAAACTTAACTCACTAAGCGATGAAGAGTTCTTAGAACTTCGCAAACGTGGCTACCTAGCACCTATCTACTCTTTCTTAACGTCTACTCACCAAGTAGCTCGTTTAGCACGTTTAAAAGCAGCGCAAGCTTAATTTTAAACTGCTGAAAAAAAGCGCCATTAGGCGCTTTTTTTGTTTCTTTCATCGGTTAAAGCTTGAAATACAGCGCTGAATTATTCACATTGGGCTTACAAACTAAAATAAATATAAGTGCCCTTATGCTAAAAACATTACTTACCTCAGCCATTGCGCTTAGCGCATTATCATTTAGTACCCTAAGCTACAGTAGTGATCAACCTTTTGCTATCGCTATTCATGGTGGTGCAGGAACCATAGAGAAGAGTCGCTTCACACCAGAACAAGAAAAAGCCTATCGTGAAAAACTAAAAGAAGCAGTTGAAACCGGCTATGCGGTACTCGAAAAGGGCGGCGAGAGCTTAGATGCCATCACTGCGGCAATTAATGTGCTTGAGAACTCACCGTATTTCAACGCAGGTCGCGGTGCTGTGTATACTTATGATGGTGCTCATGAGCTTGACGCATCAATTATGGATGGCCGTACACGCCAAGCAGGTGCTGTTGCAGGGGTTAAACATATTGAAAACCCTATTAATCTGGCACGCCTAGTGATGGAAAAATCAGTGCATGTCATGCTCAGCGGTCAAGGTGCCGAAGAGTTTGCAAAAACCCAAGGTATGCCGCTGGTTGAAAACAATCTATTCGATACAGATCATCGCTACAAGGCATTATTAAAAGCCAAAGAAAAACTCGATAAACAAAAAGTAACTAGCAAAGACTACCAAGCAGCACATAAAGCCCTGCCTGTTAATTACAAAATGGGCACCGTTGGTGCAGTTGCACTTGATAAAAACGGCAATATTGCTGCAGGTACTTCAACAGGTGGTATGACTGCAAAACGCTTCGGCCGTGTGGGCGATTCACCCGTGATTGGTGCAGGTACGTTTGCTGAAAATGAATCATGTGCAGTATCTGCGACAGGGCATGGTGAGTATTTTATTCGCTACAATGTGGCAGCTGATATTTGTGCTCGCGTAAAATACCAAGGTAAAACCATTGTTGAAGCGGGTAACGAAGTGATCCACGATGTATTAATGCCTATAGGTGGCACAGGCGGTGTGATCATCATTGATGCTAAAGGGAACATCAGCTTGCCGTTTAACACCGCTGGTATGTATCGTGCGAGTAAATCAAATACATCACCAACGTATGTGGGGATTTTTAAAGACGAGTAATGAATCTTCAGACAATAAAAAACCGAGTTGAACTCGGTTTTTTATTGTCACCAACGTTATTGGCGATTAATTTTCACCTTGAAGGGAGTTTCATCTTGATTAGTTGAGCGATAAGGGTTGATATCTAAACCGCCACGGCGTGTATAACGCGCATACACTTCTAACTCTTCGAGGTTTAACTGCTGCATTAAATCGCAGTAGATACGCTCTACACATTGCTCATGAAACTCGTTATGAGTACGAAACGAAATTAAGTATTTTAATAAGGCTTCATGGCAAATTGCTTGGCCTTTATAACGAATAATCACACTCGCCCAATCTGGCTGCGAGGTGATCAAACAGTTCGATTTTAGTAAATGGCTGTGAAGGGTTTCTGAGACAACCTCATCACCATTATGACGAAGTGAGCTTGCATCAATATCATAGCTGGTGATTTCGATATCGAGATCATCAATACACTCACCCGGTAACGCTGTAAAAGGTAAACAGTTGAAATCGTCTGCTTGGTATAAGGTAACTAACACCTGTGCATTTACCGCATCTGATAAGTCTTTGCTAAGCGCTTGATGTACGTCTTCTAGCGTCTCAAAGCGTGTCTGATTAAAGCTATTCAGATACAACTTGAATGACTTAGACTCAATGATGTGACTGCTTTGGCAAGGAAATACAAAAGTAGCCACAGCGACCATTGGCTTACCCTTGCTATTTAGCCACGATAATTCATAGCCAGTCCAAATATCTTGGCCTTTAAACGGTAAGTTATCTTCGCTAACACCTAAAGCATCACGGTTTAGTTTGCGGGCAATAGGAAACAACAAACTTGGCGTATAGGTATCAACATATTCTGTGCTTTTACCAAGAACACTGTCTTTTAGTTCGGGTGAGTTGCTGTAATCTGTCATCTTTACACTTTTGTAGTTACAATGTTGGCATTATACCTAAAGCCAATGAGTTTCGCAGTATGTCTGTTTCTATAAAACTAGATAAGTTACATCAAGCATTTAGTGAAAAATGCCTAGAACGCACAGGAAAACTTCCTGTTATTGAACATGATACAGCATGGCCAAGTCCATGTGAGCAGGGCGAAGTTGATGAGCAGGGGCTTATTCAGTGGTGTGCAGTCCCACAACAACCTGCCGGCAGTTTAGATGACCTAGCCATGGCGCTCGAGTTATCTTTTCCTGAAGACTTAAACCCCTTATTTGGTCATCTTTATGCGGGTAACTTGTTATTGAATGTTGATGATCATCACATTGAATTGCTACAAGCATGGAATGAAGATGATTTTAGCCGCTTACAGCAAAATATTACGGGTCACGTACTGATGAAACGTAAGCTAAAGCAGCCAGAAACCGTGTTTATAGGCCTAACAGAGCAAGATGATCTGCTTATTACTGTATTAGTCGAAAGCGGTGAGGTTTGCTTAGAGTACGTGGGTAAAAAACCGTATCATGTATTAGCAAATAGTATCAGTGAGTTTTTAGACAAAGTAACGGTATAAACTTAATAAGTAAAAAGGGGCGATTGCCCCTTTCGTGTATCTGGTTATTGCCTATATTTGGTTATTGAAAGTCCCACGAGATATTCGAAACAATCCCACAAGGCTCACAACGAAAATCAAATAAGCCAAACCATGGTTCAGGTAATTTCCACTCGCCATCGCAACTTGGGCAGCGACGTTTAAGCTCTGACTCTTTATCAACGCCACCAACACGGTATAAATAGTAATAAACCGGCTTCTTGGTTAGAAAACTAATACGCTTAGTGATATCGCGACCACGGCGATATAAGTCACTATTGATGCTAGTTAGCTCTTCAAGCGCAGGAAATTCACAACGGGTTGCACCATTGATCTGAATTTGATCGCACGCTTGCCAGTCTTCTTGCCATTTTATTAGTGTTTTATAATCGCCATTGGCAATGGCCGGAATGCGAAATAACGGCACAGGTAAAAAGTCATCACCACAATAGAGCGGGCTACAGGTATGCACATACGTAGTGTATAGAATATAGCACGACGGATCATGACACATGTCAGCGCCATTTGAGTGAATATCTTGGCCGACCACTTTAACTTTTGGTGCAAGTAAGCCCGCGGTGTGTAATTGCTCAATACTGTGCTTTACAAACGGACTATGATTTAGCGGATGCATCGCATCTTCGGTCGGGCACATCACACGGGTAATGAAAAATCCATCTTTTAAAACCGTTGGAAATTCATCACCAATGATTTGGCCGTTAAAACGAAGTGCATTAACTAGGCGGTTTATTGCCTGCTCAGCAAGCTCTAGGGTAGTATCTTGGTAGCAATCAAAAGTCAGATCGACAACAAACATTATTTTTTCTCAAGCAGTGCTAATAACCTGTCTAATTTAGCTTCAATACGGTCCAATTGACTTTCTTTTGGTGTACTCAGTTGTTCATTTGACGGGTTATTGATGAAGTTATTAATTGAATCCGGATTGTTTTTATATTGGCTAACCGCGGCGATGATCACAGGCATCGGCATAGGTTGTGTTAGCTTACTTTTGGTTAAGGCAACTGTTGGGGTTTTACCTTCGTCAAGAAGGGTTTTAATTGCATCAAATACAACGGCATTCATTTTTGTATAAACTCTTTAATAAAGACTAATACCAACTCGTAAAATTACATAATGAAATAAACGAGCAAGCATAAAAAACATCACAGTGTATGGCTGCGATGCGCGCGTATGGTAGCAATAATAGAGGTGTTGTGAAATTACTTTCCTTATTTGTGGCCGAAAAGCAGATGCAATTTAGGCCACAAATAAGCATTCATGTTTTTATTGACGCAGTCGCGCGTCTAATTCATCAATCACCTCACTCCAAGCCCCATCTTCAGCTAGCGATTCAGCTAAAAAATGCTGCTGAGATTCATCCCAGAATGGAGCATCCTGTAAGAGGGTGGTATCTGACAGTTGATGCGATGCTATGAAAGCATCTATTTCACTTTCTTTGCTTGGTAAACCAAGTTGTGCAAATAAGGTCGAAATGTCATGTTTTGTCGTATCCATAGTTCTGCTCCTTGTGTATGGCGATATTTATTACTGCTTGAACTTAATGATGATGAACCGCAGTTTAACTTACGCTGAATTTGTCTTTAATCGCTGTTAGGTATATACCTCATAGTCTAGTACGAAAATAATAAAACAAATAAAAGGATGAGTATTTTGACAGTTGCTGAACCCGAAACCTTAAGTGTGCAATACCTTAGTGCTGAAGACATCAGCACTGCCGCAAGCCTTATTTATCAAGCCTATCATGACGACCCTGTTCTTCAGAATGTACTAGGGTTTCAACAAGATAACCCAAGTAAATATGAAACTAAATTACGTGCTTTGGTACGTGAAGAGCTAGCAAGTTTCTGGCAAGAAAAACAGCCATTAATAGGCCTTTACTCGCAAAGTAGATTAAAAGCGATTGCCTGTGTATTTGATTCTGCAAGTGAACTACAAGCTGAACGATATTGGCATTGGCGCTTAAAATTAATGCTCAGTGCGGGTTATTTGCAGACTAATCAGCTTATAGAAAAAGAGCGAACTATCCGTGAAGCGCTTTCGAGCAAGGGCCATTATATGTTTTTAGCCTTCATTGCCGTTGATCCACATTTTCAGGGGCAAGGTTTCGGCAGATATCTGCTACGAGGTCTTGATAATTTAGTTGAGTCAAGCAGTCAAACAAGTGGTTTAGCAGTATTTGTTACTCGCCCTGAGCAGCGCGAATTCTTTAGTTCTGAAGGGTTTGAGGTATTCAAAGCCCTAAGCTTTAACCAAGTCGAAGGAGACTTAATGTTTAAAGCAGTAAATTGACGAAAGGACGTTTTGGAAATAGCAATGTGAGATAAGTCTCACATTGCTGTGCGCTTTGTCAGTTTAATGCCTTTAAATCTGTACCCAAAAAAGCTTATTCTAATGATTTTAAACGATTTATTATTTTTTGCATTTTTGTGACTAAGAAAAAATTCATTTTTATGCCTATCAAGATTTCCTCTTTTCTCTAAACTTAATCATGTCAAGAAGACACGGGTTCAATGATTGAACTGATGCCAAGGATTAGGATTATGGCAACAAAGCAAGGTGCTTAGCAGGAAGCAAAGGGACAAGTGCTAGGGAAGCAAGGAAGAACGAGGACACTGCCAGGATGCAGTACGATCGCGGAGCGATTGAAAAGGACTGACCAAAGGATGATTTAGCAGGAAGCTAAAGGAGCGTTTGGAAAACGAAGTGGATAGCCATTGATGGCAAGAGGACGGCACTAGGATGTGTTAAATGTTACAAGATGTAGCATGGTGGGTGTATCGGATGTATACCCGTTCAGGGGATAGATAAAAAGGCAGCTTCGGCATAAGTACGGATACTTAATCATGGAAGTAGCAAGATTGGGGCGTGGCTAATAGCTACGCCTTAGTTCTTTCTGGGGGGTGTACTTCTCGCACCAACAATTACTTTGTAAAACTCGCAACTCGCAACTCGCAACTCGCAACTCGCAACTTAAATTTTGTGCGGCGGTATTACTACGCTTTTAAGTAATTCATTTTCCATGATCAAAACGCCTTGATACACGCTTTGCCCATCACTTGAGAACTCAAAAATAAACTCGCTTTTAATACCAGGTTTACCGCTTTTTAAAATGCCCACTCTGCGTTTATTGCAAGCAACACTCATCAATTGCACATTCAATTGCTCAATTTGTCTTTGTGCATGAAGGTTAGCTGCTTCGGCTACTTTTCTGTTTAACCAAAAAAAGTAGATGATGCTGCCAATGATGATGAGTGTCCACAAGCCTGCCATTTACGAGAATAACCTTCCAATTGCGCGAGCGAGTGTTTCGCTACGATTTTCTTTTCTTAATAAACCTAGTAGGTGAGGGCGAATACTAGGAATTGCAACTAAATCGGTGAAAATACTCACAAACAGTTGTTCAATCTCAGTATGGTGCGCACAGCAATCCATAAACACATGTAAGCGTTCAGGGTCTTCAAGGGTGCTAAAACAACGCCCTGCAATCGTTAATAGTACATCTGACTGGGTGTTCATATCAGAGCGCAATACAGCATCAACCAGTTGCGCGGTTAAACCTTGCGCTGGTGTTTTTGATAAACTTCTGAGGGCTGCAACAAGGGCGATGTCATCTTTTTGCTCTATCGCTTTTAAACCATAGGCTAACAATTGCTCTGCAAACACGGGTTCGATTGCCACATGTTCAAGCATTGCACTCAGCGGCTGTAATACTTCGACTGGTAATTGCCCCCAGGCGGCTTGTAGATTTGCTAAATTGGTGTCGTTATCTAAACGCATCGCAAAGTCAGCAATACCTTGTACTGCAACACTTTGCCAATTATCAAAACCCAGTTTGCCTGAAAAATACAGCTGAGCATATTCGTAATACTGTGAAGCACTTTGCTTAAGTAAACATTTAACCTGCGCATTAAATGCTGCTAGCTTGTTAGCGTTTGGCGTAAATACATAGGGGTTGTTATCAAGTTTGCCCTCGGCATTTTCACCGGTAATTTCTGTACCAAGTGCTTCAATTACCATATTTGCAAAGTGATCGCGGCTTGCGCTTACTAGGCGGCTTTGCTCATCTAATGGAAATTTTAAAAACCATACATAAGGTTCTTTAGATGCTTTTACATCCCAAAATTGAATAGCAAGCCAAGCATGACCAGCAAGCGGGTATGGGTAAGGGATTTTTGTTTCTTCAATGGCAAGAAATTGTTTTTTGTCTAATTTCGTGATGTGTCTGCCAATATCGAAGGCACGCCAAGTGGTACCTGCTGCATCCAGAAGTTGCCCTAGTGTGGCGATCTGCTCAGTCATAAAATCTCAATTACCGTTATTAATCTATATCAGCCGCGAATTATACGCCATACCATGGCGCCTTGGAACAGGGTATACTAGGGTCTGTTTACCTTCCCTAAGTAAAAAGGTATTAAGAGTTTTACAATGCATCAACAGACTTTGGCGCTGCTGCGCGAATTAGAATCCATATTACAACGCCATTCACTATGGCAAACAACACCGATTGACCCAAGTGCACTCAATTCTAGTGCGCCGTTTTGTCATGACACCATGGCATTTGAGCAATGGCTGCAATTTGTTTTTCTTGAAAAAATGCATACCCTCATTGCACATGCCCAGCCTTTACCCCGTAATTTTGCAATTGCGCCTATGGCTGAAATGATGCTGGCACAACACAGTGGCGGAAATGATGTGATTACCGTTTTACAAAAACTCGATCAACTTTTAAGTGATAACTAACATGCAAGAGAGTGTTAAGCCACAATTTGACGAGTTAACGATTCTGTACCGCGATGAAAATTACATCGCGATTGATAAACCGTCAGGTTTATTGGTTCACCGTTCGTTCTTAGATAAACACGAAACCCAATTTGCAATGCAAATGCTGCGTGACCAAATTGGTCAACACGTGTTTCCTGTACATCGTTTAGATAGACCAACCTCAGGCGTATTACTGTTTGCGTTAAGTTCAGAAGCAGCCCGTGACATGAACCAGTTATTTATTGATGGGCAAATTGAAAAACGTTACTTAGCTTTAGTAAGAGGCTTTTTAAACGAATCAATCTTCTTAGATAAACCTTTAAAAGAAGAGCTTGATAAAATTGCCGATAAGTTTGCTGATCAAGATAAAGCACCGCAAGAAGCACAAACGCAATTTCATTGCCTGCACCAAGCAAGCCTACCTATTCCAATTGGTAAATACCCAACAGTTCGTTACTCGCTGGTGGAGTGTTTTCCAAAAACTGGTCGCAAACATCAAATTCGTCGTCATTTAAAACATTTATCATTGCCTATTATTGGTGATGTAAATCATGGTGATAATCAGCATAATCAATTTTTTAGAGAGCATTTTCAGCTTCGTCGTTTAATGTTATTTGCCTCTGAATTAAAGTTTGTGCACCCTTATAGCAAGCAACCAATAACAATTAGAGCGCCATTAGGCGATGCAATGTTAACGATTTGCCAGCAACTTGGCTGGCCAACAGAAGAAAAGGATTATTATGGCAACCATTAGTATTTTTGTCGGCAGTGTCTACGGCGGTGCTGAGCGTTTAAGCGAGCAAGTTATTGAAGTTATTGAAAAGTCAGAGCATCAAGCGCAATTAGTTGAAAATGGCACGGTCGATGACATGCTGGCTGCATCACATATTTTGGTGATCACATCAACGACGGGTCAGGGTGATATTCCTGATAACTTAGTCGCTTTATATAGCCAATTAAACGATCAATTTCCTATGTTAACAGGCAAGCAATACGGCATTATTGCTATGGGCGACCGCAGCTATGGCGATACGTTTTGTGGTGCAGGCCGCAGCTTTGATGAGCTATTTCGCGATTTACAGGCAAAACCTGTCGGTCATCGTTTAGAAATTGATGCCTGCGAAGATTTTGAGCCTTGGCCTGTTACTGAGCCATGGTTAAATGAATGGCTGACGAAAATTAGTTAATAACTCTTATTAGCTAGTGTCTCTTAAAAGTGCTGATTGAATAAGCAATTGGCACTTTCCCCTTGGTTTTTCGAGTACAGAATCTGATATACTAAACCATCATTTTATGAGGCTGTTATGATTTCAAAAAACCAACTGAAACTAATTCGTGCATTAGGTCAAAAAAAGTACCGAAAGCAATATAACCAGTACCTTGTTCAAGGCGAAAAAAATGTACTTGAATTACTAAACAGTGGTTTAAGTATTGCTCATATTTTTGCGACTCCTGCATTTATTTCTGCGCATCAAACAGCGCTTGCAGCCCATCAAGTCATTGAAGCAGATGAAGACAGCCTAACTAAAGCCAGCACGCTGGTGAGTAACAACGCCGCCATTGCTGTTGTTGATATGCCAAGTCAGCAAGCATTACCAACATCAGGACTTATTTTAGCCCTTGATGGTGTGTCGGATCCGGGGAATTTAGGTACCATTATTCGTGTTGCTGATTGGTATGGTATTAAGCATATTGTTACCAGCACAGACAGTGCGGATGCTTATAACCCGAAAACCATCAGCGCAACCATGGGCTCATTTGCTCGCGTGTGTGTCTCACAAACCGACTTAACCAGTTACTTACCTAGCTTAAATCTTCCTGTGTATGGTGCATTTTTAGAAGGTGAGAACATTCACAAAACTGCTCTTAAGCAAGATGCCGTATTACTTATGGGCAGTGAATCTCATGGTATACGTGCTGATTGCGAAAGCTTAGTTACTGATAAAATAACCATTCCGGCTTATGGCCAAGCAGAATCGCTTAATGTAGCCATGGCAACGGGTATTATTTTAGATAATTTTAAGCGCCACGCTTAACCTTTTACCCTAAAATGGGTTAAATTGAAGAATAACAATAAAAATCGGTAAAACAATTAGATGCGCTTAAGCACCATAAAATTAGCGGGTTTCAAATCGTTTGTTGAACCCACTAAGATCCCATTTCCTGATCAGATGACATGTGTTGTCGGCCCGAACGGCTGTGGCAAATCAAATGTCATCGATGCAGTGCGTTGGGTGCTAGGTGAAAGCTCAGCTAAAAACTTACGTGGCGATGCCATGACCGATGTTATTTTTAACGGCTCAACTAATCGAAAACCTATTTCACAAGCCTCTGTTGAGTTGGTGTTTGATAACACCAGTGGCCATTTACCGAATACCTTTGCTGATCGAAACCAAGTGGCGATTAAGCGCTTAGTGACCCGAGATGGTCAGTCAATTTATTTTCTAAATGGTAGTAAATGCCGTAAGCGTGATATTACCGATATCTTCTTAGGAACAGGTCTTGGCCCGCGCAGCTATGCGATTATAGAGCAGGGCATGATCTCGCGTTTAATTGAGAGCAAACCGGCTGATTTACGTGTTTTTTTAGAAGAAGCAGCTGGCGTTTCAAAATACAAAGAGCGTCGTCGTGAAACGCAAACCCGCATTAAAAGCACCCGCGAAAACCTTGAACGTTTGCTCGATGTAAGGCAAGAGTTACAAACACAGCTCGATAAGCTTGCAGTGCAATCAGTCGATGCAAAAAAGTATCGAGAGTTAAAAGCCACTGAGCGCACCTTAAAAGGACAAATTGCGGTCTTAAAGTGGCAGAAGCTACACCAACAACAAATCGATAAAGCCGAGCAAATCAATAAACTTAAAGAGCAAATCCAGTTCTTTAAAGAAGCGCATTCCGGCCATGATGATGTGTTAGCAAGTCTTGAAAATCAGGTGCAACTAGAGCAGCAAAAATTGCAAGATGCCCAGCAGACTCAACATCAAACACACACTGAGTTAACGCGTAAAGAGCAGCAACAGATCAGTTTAAAGCAGCAACAACAAACACTTAGCCAAAACCTTATCAAACAGCAACAACTGCAGTTACAAAACAAAGAGCTGCAAGAAGAGCAACATGCATCGGCTGTAATGTTACAAGAGCTGCTACAAGAAGCGATTGAGCAAAGTTTACTGTGCGCTGAGCAAGTTGCAGAGGTAGAGCAACAAGTTGCTGAACAACATCAGTATAAACAAAGTGCTGATGAGCAATACCAAAGCACCTTACAAAAGAATCAAACTCATGCTAGTGATATTACTGTTGCAAAGAGTCAACAGGCTCACTTTACCCAGACTCTTGCGCAACTTGAATCTCAGCAGGCACAACTTGCCGCTGAAATTAGTGAGCTTGAAGCAACTCCTGTTGCAGCGCAAATTGCTGAGCAACAACAGCATATTCAAACACTGACTAAAGAGCTTGCTCAGCAGCAAAGTGCGCTTAATAAGCTCACTCAGAATCTAGAACAAGCTGATAAAGAGCAACAGCATTTAGAGCAAGATTTTAGAAGGGTTCAACAGCATAGTAATGAAAACAAAGCCAGTATTGCAGCGCTTAATTCCTTGTTATCAGAGCAAACCGACAGCGAAAGTGTCTCTTTATTAGCGCAGCTAAAAGTGACACCAGGCTTTGAGCCGTTAGTTGAACAAGCCCTACTTGGCCTTGAGCATCTAAAGGTCAGTCAACATAAAGAGGCTAACAGTGTTTGGCCTGCATCTGATGATGAGTTACCAAAAGAGTCATTAGCTAATTATATCGAATCGGGTGCTTACCCTGATTTATTAGCACGGTTTGCATTTCAACCTTGTTTTGATGACGCTATTTTGGCGGATCCATATTGGCTTGCGGTGATTGATGAAGAAGGCTGTATTCATGGTCGTAACTTTCACACCGATGCCAATAAAGACGCCGACAATTCTTTGCTTTTAAAGCATGCTCAGCTTAGCGATGCACAGCAGTTAGATGAAGAGCTCAACGAGCAATTAGAAACCAAGCAGCAATTGCTAAACGAGCATCTGGCATATAAGAAAACGCTCATCGTTGACAAAGAGCAACACAGAGAGCGAATTCACCAAGCGGCTCAGCAGATTGCATCGGCTAGCACTCGACGCGATATGTTGCTTGAGCAGCAAACGCAGTGGCAAAACCAGCTTGTTAAGTTACAACAGCGTGAAACCTTACTGGCTGAGCAAAAGCAAAATGCCGATGAGCAGCAACAAGCCCAGCAGAGTTTACTTGAGCAATTGCTAGAGCAGCAATTAACGCTGGAAACAGAACTAGAGCAGGCTAAACAACGACAAACTGAGGCAAATAACAACTATCGCCAAGTTGCGTCTCAGCTTGAGCAATATAAAACGCAGGCTCACCAAGCAAATTTGGCTGAGCAAAAAGCTCGCAGTGAGTGTCAACTTAGCGAAACCAAATTGCAACACGCCAATGCCGCCCAAAGTGCTGCAAGTGAGGCTGTGTTAGAGCTTAATGAGCAACTAGAAGAGTTAGTGATCCCGCTTGAAGAGGTGGCAGAGCAAATCATGCTATTGCTTGAAAAGCATCAACAAAGTGACGTTGAGCTGAAAAACTTGCAAGCGGCCTTGAGTCAAGCTAAAAAGGAGCTTGCTGATAAGCAAACAGCGCTGAAATCGTCGCAATCAGAGTTGGTTACGTTACAAGAGCAGTTGCAAGCATTGGCACTGGATGAGCAAAGTTTAATCGTTAAAGCACAAGCCGCTTTAGAGCCACTTGAAGAACTGGAACAAAATTTAAAAACAGTACTTGAAGAACTGCCTGACAATGCCAATTTAAATAGTATGCAAGCTATGTTGACTAAAACCACCCAAGCTTTAAATGAGCTTGGCGCAGTAAACTTAGCAGCAATTGATGAATTTGAGCAGGCCAAGCAGCGTAGTGATTATTTAAATCAGCAGCTTGATGATTTAACACAAGCGTTAAATACCCTTGAAGGGGCGATTCAAAAAATTGACCGAGAAACAAAAAATCGTTTTAAGGCCACGTTTGAACAAGTAAATACAGACTTTGGGGAATTATTCCCGAAAGTGTTTGGCGGTGGTAGTGCCTACCTTGAATTGACCAGTGATGATCTACTCGAAAGTGGGGTAAGCATCATGGCAAGGCCACCAGGCAAGAAAAATTCGACAATTCACCTGCTTAGTGGTGGAGAAAAAGCGCTGACCGCATTATCATTAGTGTTTTCAATATTCAGGCTCAATCCAGCTCCATTCTGTATGCTAGATGAAGTGGATGCGCCATTGGATGATGCAAACGTGGGTCGTTTTTGCCGTTTGGTAGAAGAGATGTCACAATCAGTACAATTTATTTATATCAGTCATAACAAGATTGCCATGGAAATGGCAGGCAGATTGACCGGTGTAACTATGGCTGAACCGGGTGTTTCACGAATGGTTGCTGTAGATATAGAACAAGCTGTGCAAATGGCACATGCATAAATTTAGTTAGGCATATCAAATAATAAAGGTGAGGGGATGGCCGAAGAATTAAGATGGGCTTTAATCGTAATCAGTGTATTTGTCATTGGTGGTTTATTAATTCACGGCTTATGGTCGGTGCGTAAAAAGGACAGTCCAGATGCGCCAGCGCAAGAACGGGTCGAACCGAATGAAACAACTTCTGAGATATCAGAGCCTGCTCCAGTTCAGTCGCAAGAACGTGACGAGCCTGAGTTTGGAGATTTAAGCTTTTCCGCGCAACATAATGATGAACCCGTTGTTTCAGATGAGATTTCAGAATCACCTGAAGCAGAGCAGACTGAAACTGACGAAGAGCAAGAAGCACAAGCTCCAACTGACTTCATTATTGTGCATTTGCAGATGCCTGAAGATGCAGTTATGAATGGCAGCCAGCTATTGCCAGCCGTTAATATGTTAGGCTTTAAGTATTCTGAAGAGGGCTTTTTTAACCGCCATTTAGACCCTGCTGGTACAGGTCCGGTGTTATTTCGTCTAGTGAATATGTATAACCCAGGTACGTTTGATATCGATAACATGGAGCAGTTTAGTACAGCGGGTATCAGTTTATTTATGACCTTACCATGTGATGGCGACGGTTTAAGTGCATTTAATATGTTGCACAGTGCAGCTAAAAAACTAGCTGATGAATTTGGTGCGACTATTTTAGATAGCAACCGTGAAGAGATGACGGTTGAAAGCGTACGTGAATATGTTGAGAAAGTTCGCAGCTTCTCAGCTTAATCGCACGCACAGATAATAAGTTTTAGGCCACTTGGCGTTAAGTCGTCTAAGTGGCTTTTTTATGTAGATTTTTGAGGTTTTCATGTCCAGCCCTATCTTTGAGCAAATTAGCCAACTTCGAGCCCAGTTAGAAGAGCATAACCATAATTATTATGTGCTGGATGCACCAAGCATTCCTGATGCTGAATATGACCGTTTAATGCGTGAATTAAGCGCTCTTGAGCAAGCTAATCCAGAATTTCAAAGCCCTGACTCGCCATCACAAAAAGTTGGTGGTGCTGCACTTGATAAGTTTGAGCAAGTCACTCACCAAGTACCTATGCTGTCACTTGATAATGCGTTTTCTGAAGAGGAGTTTGCTGCCTTTAATCGCCGTATTAAAGAACGTTTAATGAACAGCAGTGAGTTAACTTTTTGTTGTGAGCCAAAGCTTGATGGCCTTGCGGTATCGATTATTTACCGTGACGGTGTGTTAGTGCAAGCAGCTACCCGTGGTGATGGCATGGTGGGTGAAAACATCACCCAAAACGTGAAAACAATACGTAATGTGCCGCTTAAGTTACGCGGCGATGACTTCCCGGCAGAGCTTGAAGTGCGCGGTGAAGTATTTATGGATAGTGCCGGGTTTGCCAAGCTTAACAGTGAAGCCGAAAAACGTGGCGAGAAAGTATTTGTAAACCCGCGCAATGCTGCTGCAGGTAGCTTACGCCAGCTTGATTCTAAAGTAACAGCAAAACGCCCGCTGATGTTTTACGCATACAGTACAGGGCTTGTTGCGGATGGTCAGTTACCAGAAGATCATTACCAACAGCTTGCTAAACTGACAGATTGGGGTTTACCACTTTGCCCAGAAACTAAACTGGTTGAAGGACAGCAAGCTGCACTTGATTATTACCAAGACATTTTAGCACGTCGTAGTGAGCTGGCTTACGAAATTGACGGTGTGGTAATTAAAGTAAACGACAAAAAGCTGCAAGAGCGTTTAGGCTTTGTGGCACGTGCGCCGCGCTGGGCTATTGCCTTTAAATTTCCTGCACAAGAAGAAATCACACAATTACTTGATGTTGAGTTTCAGGTAGGTCGTACTGGCGCAATTACGCCTGTTGCACGTTTAGAGCCGGTATTTGTGGGAGGCGTGACCGTGTCTAACGCAACGCTTCATAACGGCGATGAAATTGCCCGTTTAGGCGTTAAAATTGGCGATACAGTAATTATTCGCCGAGCAGGTGATGTTATCCCGCAAATTACACAAGTTGTGCTTGAGCGCCGTCCTGAAGACGCCAAAGATATTGTTTTCCCTGCTACTTGCCCAATTTGTGAGTCACATGTGGAACGCATTGAGGGTGAAGCGGTTGCCCGTTGTACAGGTGGCTTAGTTTGCCAAGCGCAGCGTAAGCAAGCCATTAAGCACTTTGCGTCACGTAAAGCGCTTGATATTGATGGGCTAGGCGACAAGATTGTTGATCAGCTTGTTGACCGTGAGCTTATCAAAACACCTGCTGATTTATTTACCCTTAAACAAGGTCATTTTGAATCACTTGAGCGAATGGGCCCTAAGTCTGCTAAGAACTTAGTTAACGCGCTGCAAGAAGCTAAGCAAACAACATTAGCTAAATTCTTATATTCGTTAGGTATTCGCGAGGTTGGTGAAGCAACAGCGCAAAACCTAGCAAACCATTTTTTAACCCTAGAAAAAATCACCCAAGCAAGTGTTGATGCGTTAACTGAAGTAAGCGACGTAGGTGAAATTGTTGCCAAGCACGTTCGTGGCTTTTTTACTGAAGAGCATAATATGGACGTGGTTAATGCGCTAATTGAGCAAGGTATTAACTGGCCCGCGCTAACAGCCCCAAGTGCCGATGCACAGCCATTATCGGGTTTAACCTACGTACTAACCGGCACATTGAGCGAGCTTAACCGTAATGATGCAAAAGCGCGTTTACAAGCGTTAGGTGCGAAAGTGTCGGGCAGTGTTTCGGCGAAAACAGATGCACTGATCGCGGGCGAAAAAGCGGGCTCAAAATTAACCAAAGCACAAGATTTAGGCATTGATGTATTAACAGAGGCAGACCTCATTGCGCTTTTAAGTGAGCACAATGGATAGTTTATTGCAGGCATTGTCGTCAGTTGCTTTAACAATCGGCAGTTGGCTACAACCACACCTTTACAATATTTCATTATTGCTGGTGGTGTGTTTTATATCCTTGTATGCAAACGATATTATTAAAGTGACCAAGCGCTTTGTGGCGCGTCGTCACTTTATTATTCGTGTGCTTTGCTTTGTGCTGGTCACAGGGTTTGGTATGGGCTTACTTGTGGTGTTTGTGACGCCTTTTTTAAGTAAATTGCTAATGCTACTCGGTGTTAAATGGCTGGCGCTTACACTTACAGCAGCCTTTTTGGTACTTGGCATCATTGCTGATAAGAAGAACCAAATATGAATCGCTACGGCCCAGAATACTGGGATAAACACGGCACTTACCGGACGCCTGTGGCGTTCCACTTAACCTTACTTGTGCTTTTGCGTAGTTATTTTATTTGGCTGATGGCGGCGCTGAGTCGTCGCCCTGATTTAGATATCATGTCGTTGTTCTTTAAATCTAAAGCTGATTTTTTTATCGCTATTGCCATTGCAGCGATTGCTTTATTACCTGCGGTGATCTTTTGCTTGCGCCGGCCACAAGAAAACGCAGATAGTGCAAAACGTTTTGCGTCGATTTGGCGTTATATGCGCTGGCCATTAATTCTATGTGCAATCACAGATTTAAGTTGGTTAACCTATCAGGCTGCACACAGCCACTATCAGTTTTCGTTGTTCTTAGCTTGCCAAATGGTACTGGTGTTATGGGTACTGTTATATTTATTAAAAAGCAGATACTTGTCTGTCTTTTTCAATGATTGGCCAGATCCAATAACAAAAAAATAGGGCAGCAATATGTTGGCAATTAATAAGCTTTTAGCAAAAATCTCATTTACTATCGCATTCGTATTAATCGCTATATGGGTATTTACGCCACTTTGGCACAGTGCTGCATTTTCACTGTTTGTGATGTTATGGGGCTTTATAACACTATCAAGCATTTATCGAGTGACGCCGCTATTTGTAGCGCGTAACCCCATTACTGACTTGTTAAAACGCGATGTTAATCAGCTAGCACTCATTAGCCTTTCTGGGCTGTTTGATTTTAAACGCAAGGCTGAGTTTGTGTTAATTGGTCAAATTAAGCAGATTGAAGTGGGTGAAGGTATTATCCATATTACTGACGTCAACGGACAAAAAAGCACAGCAGTATTGAGTGTTAATAGTGACAAAATTAATAGCCATTTATCGCAACTGCTTTCTGAGCGCGAACGTGCGCAAATAGATATCCGTTTACAAGCGAATTAATGCCACTTGCTCTTGGCTGTGCTTGTGATGTACTGTGCAATAGTTGTATTCAACCATGAGGGAGCACTATGTTAACTTGGCAAGATATTTTAGAGTTTGCCCATAACGGTAACCCAACACCTCCACGTCGAGTCGAAAAGTCACCATCTGAGTGGCAAGCTGAGCTCGAACAAGATGCATTCTATGTTACTCGCTTAAAAGGGACTGAGCGTCCGCATAGCTCTGATTCATGTACGATATTTGAACCTGGTCAATATGCCTGCGTCTGTTGCGACAATTTATTATTTGATGGTGATGAAAAGTTCGACAGTGGCACTGGTTGGCCGTCATTTACTCAGCCTAGCAGTGTTGAAAGCATTGCTTATGTAGCTGACTCTAGCCATGGTATGCAGCGTATTGAAGCGATTTGCAATGTCTGTGACGCGCATTTGGGCCATGTATTTCCTGATGGCCCAGCGCCTAGTGGTCTGCGCTATTGCATGAATGCCATAGCGATGAAAAAACGTGATTAATCTAAATACTGTGCGATGATAAAAATAAGGTGCTCACGGTAAATTGGCTTGCTAATAATGTAGTCAGTCAAAATACTTGATTGCACCTTATCATCCCTTATCGCTGAAGCCGTTACCGCGATTATTGGAATATGTTTAAAACGATCATCACTGCGAATTAACTGGCTTGCCTCTAATCCACCCATTACCGGCATTTTTAAATCCATTATGATAAGGTCAGGTTGGTTTTGCTCAATTTTCATTAGAGCATCTTCACCATTAATAGCTGTATCTATCGTAAAGCTCCAGCGTGATAAGAAGGATTCTAAATATTCCCGGTTGTAAGGAATATCATCAACAATCAAAATGCGCGCTGGATTAAAATGATAGCTTGATATAGCAGGGTAATTACGATGTTCAACTTCGTTTTTAGATTCGGCTAATTCAACATTCGGTATCGACACAATAAATTCACTGCCTCGATCTTTTTCGCTGATCACCGATAACTCTCCACCCATTAACTTGATAAAGCGCAATGAAATAGCTAAGCCAAGTCCTGTGCCACCAAACTCAGAGCTACGTTGCCCTTGTACTTGCTCAAAATCATTAAAAATGAGCTCTTGTTGATCACTAGGAATGCCTTTACCTGTGTCTTTAACATGTACTTTAATATCAATATGGCTATTGTCATTATGCGCTTTAAAATCAAAAAACACTTTTACACTACCTTGCGAGGTGAATTTAATAGCATTACCGATTAAGTTTGTTAGTACTTGACGAAGTTTATTACTGTCTAGCAGCACAGGTGTTGTTAGATCAGGATGAGCAGTAACTTGTAACTCAAGATCTTTCTGAGCGCTTAATTGTAAGAACATCATGTTGAGTTCGTGACACATGGTAGGGATCTCAACTCGATCAATATCAAGTTGCATTTTACCGGCATCCACTTTTGATAAATCAAGAATATCGTTCAATACGTTAAGTAATGAGTTACCCGATATTGAAATAGCTTCTAGATAACGACGCTTATTTTTATCAGTTTCACTGTCTTGTAATAATTGGCTAAAGCCCAATACGGCATTAAGTGGTGTTCTTAATTCATGTGACATATTAGCTAAAAAGCGGCTCTTAGCTTGATTCGATTGCTCAGCTTGCTCTTTAGCATCAAGATACTCTTGGGTGCGTTTAGCAACGGTTTCTTCAAGTAAGCTATGTTGCTCATGCATACTATTGATTTGTTGCCTAACTGCAGCACGCATCATTTTAAAACCACTTGCAAGAGTACCAATTTCGTCTTGGCTTTTAATATTTATAGGGCAATTTAAATCACCTGTGGTCACTGCATGCGAAAACTCGACTAGCTGCTCAATGGGCTGCAAAATGATTCTTCGAATAATGATGTAAGCAATGATGAGCGCTGTGAGTAAGTATATCGCAAATAATGAAACAGCATTGCTGATGATAGCTTTTGTCTTTGCAGCTAAGTCAGTATCTGAAAAACTAACAATCACGTAGCCAATATTTTCGTTTTGGTAACTATTAATGGGGACCGAAACTACATACTGTTCATCCAATGGAATGATTGTGTTTAGTGCAGGGTTCAATTGCTTCAGGATTTGCTGGTTAGTTTCTAAAGTATCAACCTTACTGTTATCAGGGTGTGCAGCAATAAAGTTATTTTGATCGATAAAGTAAATAGTTTTGAGATCATCAAATGTATTATTCTTTAGAATATTTTTTAAGGAGATACCTTGAACTTTCATCACCCAACTACCGACACTATTATCTTTCGTTAGCTTTTTTATCTCTGACAGCATAGGGGACACAATAGCATCTGCTTTTTCACTCATGTTTAGAAGTGTTTGTTCTTTTAACTCCATCACATGCAATGAGGTACTCGCCCCTAAAATGAGGGTAATGGTGAATCCGATTATCATCAGAATTTTGTGGGCAATGCTTATCCTCATTGCTAGTTTTCACTCCTTGACTTGAATGTGTGCATTGTTTCATTAATTTTTTTATCAGTTGTTTTAATTGTCTGGTTTATATCTGCACCATAGAATATTTGGCTAAATGCTTGCGAGATAATTTCACCAATGACAGGGAACTCTACCATTCCAGCTTGTAGGCGATCAGCTGTGGCATGATCAAATACCCACAACATCGTAGTATTAAACCCGGGTTTATTTACCAAGGTAAACAACTTTTCGTGCCACACTTTTTTTCTGGGAGGGGAGCCGCCAGTACTAAGTAGCGATGACGTTTGCTCGCTTGTAGCCCATTGAATAAAAAGCCAAGCCGCAGTTTTTTTGTTGGACTTGCTATTTATAGCAAACGCCCATGCCCAAGGGGAGGTTTCTCTTGCTATGGGACCTTTGGGCAAAGGGGCTGCTTCCCATTTATTCCAAATATTAGACTCTTCAGCTGTGTCTATTTCATTGTAAAAATGGGAAGCTAAAAATGCGGATGCCAGCTTACCTTGTTTAAATAAGCGCCGGATTTCATAAAAGTGCAGCAAGCGGCTATTATCAGGATTTCCATACCCTGTCGCTAAATCTCGGTACACTCTTAGACTCTGCGCTGTTTCAGTGCTATTAAACACAGACATATTTTGCTCATCGATAACTTGTGCCCCGTATGCACGCATTACTGGCAAAACTGTCCAGGTGTTTAGCCCCGCACCTGGCAATGTGCGCGCCGCAAATGCATGCATTCCAATAAGATCTGGTGTTGCATCAATAGCGCGTTGTAACTTTATCTTTGTAGCGTAGAGCTCTTCATAAGTATCAGGTACTTTAAGGTTAAACCGCTCGAATAGATCTTTTCTGTAAAAATAGATTGGCGCCGAAAAATCAAAGGGCAATGAATACAAAATATCATTGATCTTACATAGTGCTAAGCTTCGATCACTTATGTCGTCTAGCTGATACCATGTTTTATCAGTTATCTTGGGATTATCTAAATAGGGCTGAAGAGGCTCTATCCAACCTTGGCTTTGCGCTTCTCCTAAAAAAGTAATTCCCATAGGCAATACATCGTACAAGCCTAAGCCTTCGCTCAAATCTTGATGGCGGCGCGCTCGCATTTGTGATTGTTCTAAGGCATGAAAGCCAACCGAGATCCCCGTTAGTTGTTCAAATAATGGAATATAAGGCTTTAACGCTGTGAATGCTGGTTGTTCGTCTGCAAGAATATTTATATGACTTCCGGCTTCACTGCGCCAATCTATGTTTGCTTGTTGCCAGTAATGCAGTGTAGAGGAAGCAAAACTGTTGGCACTGTAAAAAAAAATCGCTGCTGTAATAAAAGGCTTGATAAGTTTTGACAAACGCGGTGCCATCTTTCGGTTACTCCGTTAACTTAATATTTAACTTATCAGCTTGTGCTTTAATTTTTTCAAATCGTATTGCTTGCTCATATTCGAGCTCTTGGCTAGCAAGTAAAGTAAAGCATTTTCTAGCAAGTGATAAATTAAAAGACTGGCCTTGATTATTAGTATCGAACAAACATTGTAATAAATTAAGTGCGATGCTGGCATTTTTGGGCATAACCCTAAATGCTTGCGTAAAGGCTTCAAGAGCTGTATTGAGTTGTCCTTTATTAAACTGGGTTACTGCATGGTTGTTAAGCTCTTTAGGGCCTAACTTGATATCTCGACGTTCTGTTTGTTGCTGTTGAATATATCTTAAATAAACAGGATCACTGACAGATGGGTGACGTTCGCAATGGTCAATAATTTGGTTAAACAGCCTTTGCGCTTTTTGATGAAAGCCTAATTCATGGAATGCTTTGGCTTTGTCGAGGGCACCATCAACAGAACGAATTTGTGTATCACTCTCATCAAGTTGATTGATAAGCGCTTTTGCTTTTTGGTGTTCATCTTTTAAGTAATGTAATCGAGCATTTAGTACATCAATTTGAGTTTGATTATTACTATTGGGAAATTGCTTTTTTAAATCATTTAAATATTGATTAGTCTGCCTAGATATACGGTTTATCTGATCGCTTTGATCAGTCGTTAGCGCAAAATCGATACCTGCGCGCGCCGCATTAAGGTAAATATCAGGATGATCATGAATAGAGAATTTTGCGTAAGTCGCAATATCTTTTTGTGTTAAATAGTTCTTTTCATAATCATGATTAAGTAAGGATACATGGCTCAAAGCTTTTTGACGGTTAATGTTACGTGGTGCAATATCAACAGCTTGGCTAATTAGTTTTTGAGCTTCATCATACTTATTAAGTTTAATTTCTAGTCGGCTTAGCAGGTCCAGAGCAACTAAACGAGTTTCACTGCGTTGTAACATCGTTTTCAACATTCGCTGTGCAAGTGAATGCTCATTACATGCAATCAAAGCTTCAACTAAGCCTACCTTTGCCCAAGTGAACTTTTGAATATCAAGAACAGATTTAAAAAAGGTTTTAGCTTCATCATTACGTTTTAGTCGAAGTAGGGCATCGCCTTTAAGTCTAAGTAAAATAGCACTAAAACTGTGGCTTTTGTTTTGTAATAATTCGTCGATCTTTTTTATTGCTTTTGAATCGTTCTCGTCATCAATAAGTTGATATACCTGATGTAAATTATTTTTTCGCATCAGTACTTTTTCGATACGATTTTTTAATTCATTGATAGTGAAAGGTTTAACAAGGAAATCATCAGGTTGCAGCTCTAAGACACTGTGTACAAGAGAGCCACTTGTTTCAGCAGAAATAAAAATAAAGCCAGTGGAGTTTTTAATCAGGCGCTTCATTTTCAGCTCTTCATATAGCTGATAGCCATCTTGTTGCTTACTCAGATTAAAAGAGCAAACAATTAGATCAAACTGCTCTATTTGGCACTGCTCTTTTGCTGAGTTGGCATGCTCTGCAAAACGTAACTGACGAAACCCCAACCCCTCTAATGATTGTTTCATATAGCTTTGAGCAAGTGGTTGCTCTTCGACTATTAAAATTTTGGCTTTCGAAAAAATCTTTGCAGGCATTAGACTTGCGACCGAGTGACATTAACAGTGACTATAATAAACAGTCTAGCTGCTGACAAGGCAAATTACAGCTTTTGCTGCTATTAAAAGTTTGGCTAAGGTCTTTGTCGAAAATGCGAGAAGTATGAAAGATCAGCTTTTAGGTATTTAGGCTTGTTGAACAGTGGGGGAAATTAAACCATTTACCTGTGTTTTATAGAAAGTGGCGATGCTTTTGAAAACTAGAGATAAAATAAAGAGGTTTTATATGTGGTGGGTCGTACTGGACTTGAATCATCGAGCCTGTGTTTTGTAAAGAGTGGCGATGCTTTTGAAAACTAGAGATAAAATAAAGAGGTTTTATATGTGGTGGGTCGTACTGGACTTGAACCATCGAGCCTGTGTTTTGTAAAGAGTGGCGATGCTTTTGAAAACTAGAGATAAAATAAAGAGGTTTTATATGTGGTGGGTCGTACTGGACTTGAACCAGTGACCCTCGCCTTGTAAGGGCGATGCTCTCCCAACTGAGCTAACGACCCACATATAAATTTTTTTCAGATTAAATGGTTGGTTTTACTGAACTTAACCACCGAGCCTTTTCGTTGTAAAGAGTTGCGATGCTCTTTGCTTCAAAAAGTAAATGGTGGGTCGTACTGGACTTGAACCATCGAGCCTGTGTTTTGTAAATAGTGGCGATGCTTTTGAAAATTAGAAATAAAATAAAGAAGATTTAAAGAAAGTATTTATGAAGTGTTTATATGTGGTGGGTCGTACTGGACTTGAACCAGTGACCCTCGCCTTGTAAGGGCGATGCTCTCCCAACTGAGCTAACGACCCACATATAAATTTTTCAGATTAAATGGTGGGTCGTACTGGACTTGAACCAGTGACCCTCGCCTTGTAAGGGCGATGCTCTCCCAACTGAGCTAACGACCCATATAATCTTTTTCTTCGCTACCATTTTTAGCTTTTGCTTTAAAAGTAAATGGTGGGTCGTACTGGACTTGAACCAGTGACCCTCGCCTTGTAAGGGCGATGCTCTCCCAACTGAGCTAACGACCCGCGAAGAATAATCTAAATGAAAACACCATCAAAGTTTGTTTAATGGTGGGTCGTACTGGACTTGAACCAGTGACCCTCGCCTTGTAAGGGCGATGCTCTCCCAACTGAGCTAACGACCCATTTAGATTTTTGTAATATGAAACACCATTTTAAAATGGTGGGTCGTACTGGACTTGAACCAGTGACCCTCGCCTTGTAAGGGCGATGCTCTCCCAACTGAGCTAACGACCCATATTACATACAGCATATTTTCTTAATGGAAGGACCACCGAAACTTTCTTTATAAAGAGAAAGTAAATGGTGGGTCGTACTGGACTTGAACCAGTGACCCTCGCCTTGTAAGGGCGATGCTCTCCCAACTGAGCTAACGACCCATTAAGAAATTAGATATGAAAACCATTATTTAAATAATGGTGGGTCGTACTGGACTTGAACCAGTGACCCTCGCCTTGTAAGGGCGATGCTCTCCCAACTGAGCTAACGACCCATATCTAAAAACAACGTATTGCTGCGTTGTTGTGGGGCGCTATTATAGATAGAGTTGTAAATGTGTCAACACTTGAATGAGTAAAAATGTGTTAGATGCAGCTTTTATAAACAATGACATGGCTTTTAAGCATTTTTTGGCGAACAAATATGCAATTTATATTCATGAGCTTATCTGTGGCGTTGTCATCGTTAATCTTTTTCCTCTAATTTAACTGAACTCGATGTTGTTTTAACGATGCTTGTCATTTTTTAAAACACAACTTATGTTGAATATTAAAACTGAATAACTAAATAGCTGCAATTTTGCTGTGTTTAAAACCAAAGAGGGCGGGGGGCTCTCCGTTGGGATTTAACCGATAGTTTAGCTAACTTAAATTTGCATATAAATGTATACCTTTTGTAATGTTTAATATCACGTAATGTATACTTAAATCTCGGTATCAGTATTGATAATTGTAAAATTTAGTCAATTCCTTATTATACTGTTCGAAATGTCTGCGTAACGGATTGATATTTAGTCAGCTTGTTGAAATTTAAATCATTTAAATAAAGTTAGATAAAAAACTGTTGACTTTATTTAGGGGGCTGCATAGAATGCGCCCCGCACTCAGCGATACACAGCCAATATTAATTGGTAGTGTGTATGCAAAGTCGGGGCTATAGCTCAGCTGGGAGAGCGCTTCGCTGGCAGCGAAGAGGTCTGCGGTTCGATCCCGCATAGCTCCACCAAATTTGCATAGTGTTTGTCCTAGGGTTGCAGTTTTCTGCGTCCCCATCGTCTAGAGGCCTAGGACACCGCCCTTTCACGGCGGTAACAGGGGTTCGAATCCCCTTGGGGACGCCACTTACTTTTGTAAGTGAGCAATTGCCAAGAAGTTATATATGCTAGTCTCGAGTACTTGCATGTTGATTAAGTAACCTTAGCTCCGATATGAGTAAAACTATCACTTTGTCCTAGTGACACATTTTGTGTCCCCATCGTCTAGAGGCCTAGGACACCGCCCTTTCACGGCGGTAACAGGGGTTCGAATCCCCTTGGGGACGCCACTTATTAAAAGTGTTGTGTTATTAAAAGCTCGTCTGAATCGAGTTTAACTATTCAGTTGTCCTAGTGACACATTTTGTGTCCCCATCGTCTAGAGGCCTAGGACACCGCCCTTTCACGGCGGTAACAGGGGTTCGAATCCCCTTGGGGACGCCACTTATTAAAAGTGTTGTGTTATTAAAAGCTCGTCTGAATCGAGTTTAACTATTCAGTTGTCCTAGTGACACATTTTGTGTCCCCATCGTCTAGAGGCCTAGGACACCGCCCTTTCACGGCGGTAACAGGGGTTCGAATCCCCTTGGGGACGCCACTTATTCAAGTAGGTTATGTGTAGTGGGGCGGTGAACACCGCGCAATCTATGCACGACGTTATCAAGAGTACGAATCTCTTGGGGACGCCACTTACTATAAGTGTTGTGTTATTAAAAGCTCGTCTGAATCGAGTCAAACTATTCAGTTGTCCTAGTGACACAGAAACTTTCTGTTTAAGCTAAGGCCATTCGCCTCGCAGGCTCGGTCTCATCTTACGCAGAAATAGCAAATCAATGATTTGCAAACCAATTTCTGCGTCCCCATCGTCTAGAGGCCTAGGACACCGCCCTTTCACGGCGGTAACAGGGGTTCGAATCCCCTTGGGGACGCCACTTATTCAAGTAGGTTATGTATAGTGGGACGGTGAACACCGCGCAATCTATTCACGACGTTATCAAGAGTACGAATCTCTTGGGGGCGCCACTTACGTTAAGTAAGTTAACGAGTTATCAAGATTATATTTTGTAATCTCATTTCAAGTAGAAAAAATCCTTTTCAAATAAATACTCCTTATTCTCCATATATCTTTACGATATCGACTACATATATTTCTAAAACTTTAATTCCTATTGATCACTTTTACTGATCATTTTAATACTTTATAGTATTTAGCAACTTATCAGCTAACCATAAGGAAATTAAAATGTTAGCTAAACGTGTTGTACTCATAATAATTTCTTTAGTCATTGCAGCTTGCTCTGGCTCAAATGAGGGAGTGGCGCTGGGTACGCTTGAACGTGAGCGTGTGATACATCCTGCAACGACTAACGAAATTCTGATAGAACTACCCGTTTCAGCAGGCCAGTTGGTCGAAAAAGGGCAGGTGATTGCAAAGTTCGATGCCGAACTTCAGCAAGCGATTGTCGGCAAAGCACAAGCACAACTAGCTCAAGCCACTGCATTTCTTGAAAAAACTTTGAATGGTGCTCGTCCCGAAGAAGTTGCTGCCGCATCAGCCAAAGTAGCAGCAGCCAATGCTGCATATACACAAAGCGAAGCTAATTTTCGCCGTGCAAAAACCTTAGTTAAAGATAAACTTGCAAGCCAAGAAACCTTAGACAGTGCTACCGCTGCACGAGATGAGACTTTTGCTAATTTAGAATCAGCAAAGCAGCACTTAAATGAGTTAACAAATGGTTCTCGCGTTGAAGATATTAATAGTGCGAAAGCGCAAGTTCAGGCGGCAGAAGCAGAACTAAAAGTACAGCAAAAATACCTCTCAGATCTGACAATTAAAGCCATGCGTGCTGGCAGGGTCGATAATTTACCTTGGCACGTAGGTGAGCGAGTTACTAAAGGCAGCCCTGTCGTTATTATTCAAGCAGACAGCGCACCTTACGCACGCGTTTATATCCCTGAACCATATCGTGCCAAGCTCAATCAGGGCATGACACTTACGGTTCGCGTCGATGGCATAGATAAAGATATTCAGGGTGAACTGACCTGGATTGCCACAGAGCCTGCGTTCACGCCTTTTTATGCCCTTAATCAGGAAGAACGTGCGCGATTAATGTATCTTGCTGAGGTAACACTACCCGCAAGTGAAAATAACTTACCGACAGGCGTACCTGCTCAAGTGGTTATGCCATGACTGAGTCGGTGATCCAGGCCAAAGGTTTGATAAAACAATTTGGCGATTTAAAAGCGATTGATAACCTTGATCTAGACATTGAACAAGGGCAAATTTATGGCTTTTTAGGCCCAAATGGCTGTGGTAAAACGACTGCAATCCGTATGCTTACCGGGTTATTGAAGCCAACTTCTGGTGATATCAATGTGCTTGGCTTGAGTCTGCCAAAAGATGCTGAAAAGCTCAGAACACAACTTGGTTATATGACGCAAAAGTTTTCACTTTATAGCGACTTGACCGTGCTTGAAAACCTCAAATTCATGGCTGCGCTTTACCCTTTAAAAAAACAGCAAAAACAACAAAGAATAGACGAACTACTTCACACCTACGGCCTTGATCAAAGAGCAAGTCAAATGGCCGGAAGTATGAGTGGGGGACAACGACAGCGCTTAGCATTGGCTGCTGCAGTGATTAATAAACCAAAAATTTTATTTCTTGATGAGCCAACATCGGCAGTCGATCCACAAAATCGCCGTGACTTTTGGGAAACACTGTTTGATTTAAGTAATGCTGGTACCACCATATTAGTTACCACTCACTACATGGATGAAGCTGAGCGTTGCCATCGTTTAGCCATTTTAGAATCAGGTATTAAGCGCGCGGATGGCTCACCAAAGCAATTAATGACAGACATGCATGCTCATGTAGTAGAAATCGCAGGGGCGCAAACCAGAGAATTAAAAAAACAACTCGCAACAATCGACCATGTTATCTCGGCAACTCAGTTAGGTGCACAGCTGCGAGTATTAGTAAAAAAAGATGTTCAAGACCCCGTTGAGTTCATAAAACAGCAATCATTTTGTCAGGATACATGGCAAGTAAATAGTGTGCGTCCAAGTCTAGAAGACGTGTTTGTAACCTGTACAGGGCAGGGTAGACAATGAGCATTGTTACTTCATTAAGCCGGATAAAAGCAATTGTAAGCAAAGAATTATTACAATTACGCCGCGATAGAATGACATTTGCGATGGTGGTGATGATCCCCCTTATCCAACTGATTCTATTTGGTTACGCTATTAACACCAACGTTAAAGATATCCCTGTTGCCGTGGTCGATCATAGTCAAACTGCGCTCAGTCGCATTTTAGTACAAACAGTATCAGCCACAAATGTGGTTAAGGTGACAGATTATTACGACAGTATAGAGCAAGCACAAACAGCAATCGCCAGTGCTAAAGTGCGTGCAGTGCTGTTTATACCTCATGATGTGGCAAACCGACTTGCTCAGCACCCAACCGTTGGTTTTGGTTTACCTGATGGTAGTAATGAGTCGTTAGTCAGGCCAATTGCGCATTGGTTAGTTGATGGCTCAGACACAATGGTAGCGTCGAGCATAAAATCGCTACGAAATATGCCCCTTGCAGAGCTTCTTGATAAGCCTGCGAATAGAACTTACCCAACCTTTGAGACAACCTTATTTTATAACCCAGAGCAGCGCTCAGCGGTTAATATTGTGCCAGGTTTAGCTGCTGTTATTTTAACCATGACGATGATTATGTTTACCTCTGCTGCCATAGTTAAAGAGCAAGAGCGAGGTAATATGGAGCTTTTAATCACCTTACCTTTAAGCTCACTTGAATTGATGATTGGTAAAGTAGTGCCTTATATCTTTATTGGTTTTATTCAGTTATTTATTATTTTAGGCATGGGCAAGGTCTTGTTTCATATTCCTTTTGGTGGTGGATTAGTTGCATTGGTTGTCGCAACCTTTGCTTTTATATGCGCCAGTCTAGTGCTTGGCTTAGTGCTTTCGACCATCGCTAAAAACCAGCTTCAAGCAATGCAAATGACAATTTTCATTCTTTTGCCCTCGATTTTATTATCAGGTTTTGTATTTCCCTATGAAGGCATGCCAAAGGTTGCGCAGTGGCTTGCAGAATGCTTACCTGCAACGCACTATTTAAGGCTAATAAGAGGGATAGTGCTAAAAGAGGTTAACCTAATAAGCATGAGTAATGACTTAATTTGGCTTTCAGTCTTTACTATTTTGGGCTTAGCTGTGGCTGCATTTAGGTTTAAGAAAACCCTTGATTAAGCTAGGCAACTTACGGCATATGTGCTTAACTAAATGGTAATTTCACTCTTTTTAAGTAGATGTTAGCGTGTGGCGAGTATTTTGGATGGCGATGCTAATAGTGACGTTTGATAGCTATTCAGCAACGATAAACCTAGCCCATACCATGAAACATGAACACTTTAACCAATTGCTTAGTGAGTTCGCAGAGCAAAGTGGTTTAACAGTTAATTCCGTCTTGGTTGACCAAAAATTTACTTGCAAGGGCAGATTTTAATACGCCGATTATTGCCATCAGTGCTAATGCAATGAAAGACGACATCGAAACAAGCGCAAAAGTTGGTATTAGCGATCATATCGCAAAGCCAATTAATTTTGCTGAACTAGAAAAAGTACTCGCAAAGTGGCTATCTCAGCAATCGCTGAAATAGCCAGTATTTATATATCAAAAAGTGTTGTTATCTTTTTTCTGAATTAACTCAATCGCATAACCATCAGGGTCTTTAACAAATGCGATTTCAGTTGTGCCGCCTTTTACTGGACCCGGCTCTCGGCTCACATTACCGCCAGCAGCTTTAATGTCTTCGCAAGCTTTATAAATATCATCAAATTCGATAGCAATATGACCGTATGCATTACCCAAATCATAGCTGTCTGTATCCCAGTTATAAGTAAGCTCAAGCACAGTCGAATCTTTTTCGTCACCATAACCGACAAAAGCAAGGGTGTAGCGGTACTCTTCGTTGTCTGCACGGCGCAGCTCTTTCATACCTAATACCTGCGTATAAAATTCAATTGATTTATCTAAATCAGCAACGCGAAGCATTGTGTGTAATAAGCGCATTTTAAGCATCCTCTTTCTTGTCTTTAAATTCGCACAATTTCAATAACGCAGCATGGTACAACGCTGCACATCAAAATTATTAAAAATGGATTATAAATTATTTCGATTGCATGCACAGTAGCATTGAGACAAAGCGTAAAGTGTTTGCTATGAAAAGGGTGATGTTATGCCGCAATGAATAGGGATTGCTGCATAACAATGAGGTATTTCAGGTTTAAACGTACGTTTAGCTTTTCACTTTACCTTTTAGTACATAAATTTCGCCATCAAAGCTCCCTTGAATTGTCAAACCTTGTCCCGCCAACTCTTTAAGGTATTCGATATGCTCATTAGTGATATGTTGCCCCGGCACTAACAGTGGGATACCAGGAGGATAAGGCGTGACTAATCCGGCACAAATTCGGTTGTTACTTTTACTGATTGGCACAGACTCACGTTCGCCATAAAACGCATCACTAGGAATACAGGCTAAGTCTATAGCGGGTAGATTCTCTGGTAGGCGTGTGCGTCTCATTGAAGTGGCGAGTTTTACTTTACCGCTATCGAGTTTCTTCAGCGCATTGTAAAGGCGAATGATCTTCGAGCGCGTGCCGCCAAGAGTCAGTAAAACTAAAATGGTGCTGTGCGTATACTTTTCGATTTCAAGACCAATTTCATCTAATAGGAATTTATGAATATCCTTTAATGAATAAGGTAACTCACTTATATCGATAAGGATCTTCAGTGGGTCGTGACCCATGTTATCGCCACTAAAGTGAGGGAATATATCCATGAAATCTTGCTTATCGAGCACTTTTATATGTTTCAGTGAAGCCATTTGCTGCTTAAACTCTGCAACGTGATTCAGCAGGGCATTCAGTAATTTATAACCTTCCATTTCTAATTGCTTTTGGCATACATCCAGCGAAGCAATGAGTTGATATTTTGGAGAAGTACTTGCGTAAATACTGTAGATCTCACGGAAGAAATCGGCATCGAAATCAGGGTCGTTAACATGAATATAAGACGCCTGAGAGAACGCTGAAACCACTTTATGTGCCGAATGGGTAACATAATCTGCGCCAGCATTAATAGCCGAATAGTGTCGTAAGCTCGGGTGGAAAAGCGAGTAAGCAAACCACGCTTCGTCGATAAACACTTTAATACCGTGCCGATGTGCAAATTCCACTACTTGTTTTAAATCGCTAAGCAGACCATCGTAGGTACAGCCAGTTAAAACCAGTAATTTAGCATCGCTATTTTGTTCAATCGCCTGCTTGATGTCAGCCAGTGAAGGGGGCGCGAAGATACCATATTTAGGGTTTAAAATACTCGATAAGTAAATAGGTAAACTAGCCGATTGCAAAATGCCATAATGTACTGATTTATGGCAGTTTCGATCGATGATCACCTTATCGCCTTTACGCAGTAAAGTTTGCAAAATAATCTTATTTGAAGTCGATGAACCATTGGTAACAAAGTAGGTATGTTTTACTTCAAATGTCGCCGCAGCTGATTCTTGAGAGCGGCCTATGGTGTTGGTGCTGTCAGACAGTGAGCCAAGCGAGTCGACAGAAACCGATAGGTCGCCAACAAATACGTTCCGGCCATAAAACTGATAAAAGTCTTTAATATACGGAGAATTTCTAAAGCTAGCACCGCCACTGTGGCCAGGCGTGTGCCATGAATCGTTTGATTCACCGACATAACGACGATAGGCGGTCCAAAATGGAGTTTCTGAACGGTCATCAAAGTCATTGATCATATAGCCCAAAATAGCTTCAGGGTCTGAGATGACTTCGTCTTTAAAAAAGAAAGACTCAATTTCTTCTGACTCGTTGACTATCTCCAAGCCTTTCGTATCGTCACCAATAACATAGACAGGCAGTTCTAGGCGTATGCCTTTTAATTGCTCGATAAAACGGCTATAGGTGCGCTCGCCATTATTCAATACATCCCAGCTAAGTACCACAGCTTGAATATCGCCATCTTCCTCTACACATTTCAACGCTTGCTTAAGCTCAATGCACTCAATAATGTCGATATCAACATCACTGCGCTCAAAATTAGGGATTGTTTTTGCTAGGTTCGTTGAAAGCTCTTGCAAAGTGGCTGGATCTTGCTCAATTAACAAGATACGAAGTAAAGGTAACATAGCAACTCTCATAAAAAATTTCACATTACTCAACAGCATAACGAAAGGATGGGAGCTTGTGAAATTAATACTTTGATATTTTTGTTCCGATACAGATTATGCTTTTTTGCGTGTTAAACGCAGATAGTTGAAATTACATGTGCTTGCTGTAAAAGTAATCGCTCAAGTAAAAGGTTAATTGAGCACTCAGCGATAAAACCACTCAAGCCAGATACAGATAAAAATAAGCCTGCTAGGGAGAATAAAACATGGCGTATGTTGCCAATTTCAAAGCTGTAGTCATCTCTACATTGTTTGTGTTTTGTACGAACGCAGTTAATGCAGATGAAGTCTCAGAATCAAACAACAGTAAAAAGTCGATACCTGAAGCCACTAAATTTGTGACCCAGCATAAAGGCACTTTCAATGGCAAAAAGCTAAAATACAAAGCTGTAGCCGGTGAAACTTATTTATTAAACAAAAACGAAGAGCCAACTGCTGCTATCTTTTCGTTTGATTACCTAGCTGCAGACGACAACAAAAATAGACCTGTTACATTTATCTGGAACGGTGGTCCGGGCTCATCGTCTAACTGGTTACATATGGGTGCTTATGGCCCGAAACGAGTTGTTGTACCAAGTGATGCAACGGCCCCTGGATTGGCTCCTTACGAATTAAAAGATGCGCCTGAGACGATTCTTGATGTGACTGATATGGTGTTTGTTGACCCTGTTGGCACAGGTTACTCGCGTGCATTAGGTGAAACTGAAAGCAAGGCGTTTTGGGGCTTGAATCAAGATGCAGCCTCTATTGCTGATTTTATTGCCCAGTGGCTAACAAAAGAAAATCGCTGGAATGCACCAATATTTTTATTGGGAGAGAGCTACGGGACAACTCGAGCGGCAGCGGTTTCTAAAGTACTTATGGATAAATACCTGATTAATGTAAATGGCATTATTTTTGTGTCGCAAGCTTTAGACTATCAAGGTTCAAGCCCTTATGTTGACGATAACATCATATCTTATATCACATACATACCCACACTCGCTGCAACTGCTTGGTACCACAAAAAAGTAGACACATCAGGAGATTTTGCAGCATTTATTGATGCGAGCCGACAATTTGCCGTTGATGAATTACTACCAGCATTATTTAAGGGTAATGCGCTTAGCAAAGCTGACAGAACGCAAATTGTTGACGGCCTTCACCGTTATACAGGGCTAAGTAAACAATATATTGAGCAGGTTGATTTACGTATTAACGCGTTCAGATTCGCTAAAGAGTTATTGCGTGATGAGGGCGTCGCAGTAGGCTTGCTTGATGGACGTTATAAGCTTGATGAACGAGACGATTTAACAGCGGCTCCTAAGCAAGATGCGTCAAAAGTTATTGGGCCTGCATATAAAGCGGCACTGATGAAATACATGCGTACAGATTTAAATGTACAGTGGAAAAGAAAATACTTAAACCCTGGCGATCCTGAGTTATCAGATAACTGGCGCTGGCGTACTGCTCCTGATGGACAAGGCTGGGAGCCAAGATACGTCAATACCGCGCCAGATTTATCTTATGTGCTTCGCAGTAACCCGCAAATGAAAGTGATGGTTGCCTCAGGGTATTACGATATTGTCACGCCATTTTTTGATGCAGAATACACCTTAAACAGACACGGTATATACGCTGATAAAATTGACTATCACTATTATCACGGTGGTCACATGATGTATGTTCACGAACCAGCAAGAGTATCGTTGTTAAATGATACGCGAGAGTTTATTAAAAAGCAGGTGAGCCAAAACCAGCGATAATGGCTAGGCTTATTGTGCCAAACCTTGTGTTTGGCACAATCTGCAAAATGAACTTACTGAGGTGATAGAAAAAGGTGAGCAACTTCACCTTAAAATTGTTAGCTTTAAAGTAGACTTTAACTACTCAGTCTTTTCTTTAAACTCACACAAGTCTTCGATAATACAGCTGCCGCATTTAGGTTTACGAGCCGTGCACACATAGCGGCCATGCAGGATTAACCAGTGGTGTACATCGACCTTAAATTCTTTAGGTACCACTTTTTCTAGTTTTTGTTCTACAGCAACTACATCTTTACCCATGGCAAACTTAGTGCGGTTAGAAACGCGGAAAATATGCGTATCAACAGCAATGGTCGGCCAGCCAAAGGCACAGTTTAAAACAACATTCGCGGTCTTTCTGCCAACACCGGGTAATGCTTCGAGTGCTTCACGATTCTCGGGTACTTCTGAGTTATGTTTATTGACCAGAATTTCACACATTTTATAGACATTATTGGCTTTAGAATTAAACAAGCCAATGGTCTTGATGTAATCACGAAGGCCTTCAAGGCCTAAATCAAGAATCGCTTGAGGCGTGTTAGCAACAGGGAATAACTTACGGGTTGCTTTATTAACACCCACATCTGTTGCTTGTGCTGATAAGGTAACCGCAACTAACAACTCAAACGGGCTTGAATATTCAAGCTCTGTTTCTGGGTGCGGATTTTGCTCACGTAGACGAGATAAAATCTCATAGCGTTTTTCTTTATTCATGGTGGCGTAAAGCACGCAGTGACGGTGCGTGCTCTCCTTTAAGTTAAACTTGTTACTCGGGCTCTTGGGCCTTTTTCTACTTCTGGAGTAACAACTTGCTTAGATTTTATTTGTGTATCAATGACATTTTTTGCAGCAATCAGTAAACCAAGTCCTAAAAAGGCACCCGGTGGTAAGATTGCTAATAAAAATTGGTTATCAAAACTGAATACTTCAATTCGAAGTGCTGCGGCCCATGGTCCTAATAATAAATCGGCACCATCAAACAGTGTACCTTGACCAATAAGCTCACGCATTGCCCCAAGCACCACTAAAACTAGCATAAAGCCAAGTCCCATCATCAGGCCATCAAAGGCTGAAAGTGGCACTGTATTTTTAGAGGCGAATGCTTCTGCGCGACCGATAATGGCACAGTTGGTAACAATAAGTGGAATAAAAATCCCCAATGATTGATAAAGCCCAAATGTATAGGCATTCATCATTAGCTGAACTATCGTTACAAAGCCTGCGATGATCATCACAAAAACAGGAATACGAATATCTTTAGGCACCCAGTTACGCACAATAGATACGGTGACGTTAGAACCAACCAGTACTAATAACGTCGCTAAACCTAGGCCTAATGCATTGGTAATCGTAGAAGTAACGGCAAGTAGCGGGCATAAGCCTAATAACTGCACAAGGGCAGGGTTATTGGCCCACATGCCATCTTTAAATAAGGTTTTAACTTGGCTCATTACTTGGCTCCTTGACAGATGTTTGGCGCAGCAAACAAGTTATCAAATTCAGCTTGTGCAAATAGTACAGCTTGTTTAACCGAGCCGACAACAGCACGCGGTGTGATGGTTGCACCAGTAAATTGATCAAATTGGCCACCATCTTTTTTAACTGCCCAGCGGCTGTCATCTTCAGAAAGTACATTTTGCCCTTTGAAAAGGGTGATCCAGTCTGATTTTTTGACCTCAACTTTATCGCCAAGGCCCGGCGTTTCTTCGTGTTTAGTGACACGAACACCCGCTATTTCACCATTAGCAAAAACCGCTGTTAATAAGTTGATGTCGCCACTATAACCACTTGGGGTAACATGGCGCATCACTAAAGCATACGGTTTATTGTCTTTGTAGGCGCGGTAAATAACTTGATCTGGACGTGGCCCAAGGCGCTCATCGGTGATCACAACACAATCTTTGTAAAGTTGATTGTTGTAATGATTGGCATCAAGTACTTGTTGCAGCTGCTCTGCAAGTTGTTGCTTTTCTTGCTCTTCAATACGCTCAGCAGTCAGGCTATGAGTCAGGGCTACAGTGCCTGTGGTAATGAGCGCAAATGCAGTAAGAATAGCGCCATTTTTAGTCATTGAGGAAAGGATCATTATTTCACTCCATGGCCGTAAGTACGTGGTTGCGTATAGTAATCAATCAGAGGCACTGCCATATTTAATAGCAATACACTAAATGCCACTGCATCAGGGTAACCACCAAAAGTACGAATTAAGTAAACAAGCAGACCAATTAACGCGCCGTAAATCAAACGGCCTCTATTTGTTGTTGATGCAGAAACCGGATCGGTAGCAATAAAAAATGCACCTAACATGGTCGCACCACTGAATAAGTGAAATACCACGCCTGGCTCTGTGCCAGGGGCTGCGATATAACCAATACCACTGCACACCGCTAATGAGGCTAAAAAGCTCACTGGGATATGCCAATTAATGATTTTAGCTTTTAATAAATAAAGACCACCGACTAAAAAGCCGAGGTTAACCCAGCCCCAACCAAGGCCAAACCAGTCATTAAAAAGAGGCTTACTCATGCTCTCAGCCACCGTTAGGTGATGGGCGACATCTGTTTTAACGGTATCAAGCGGCGTTGCCATGGTTGTGCCATCAATCGCTACACGTAATTGATCAACACTAAATCCAGCGCTGGTAAAGCCATTGAAAATAACAGACAGCTGTTGTGAAAAGCTAATCGGAGATGCAAGTAAATCACTAACAGGTAACCAACTGGTCATTTGCACCGGAAACGATACAAGTAGTAATACATAAGCTGCCATCGCAGGATTAAATAAATTAAAGCCAAGGCCGCCATAAAGTTGTTTTACAATAACAATTGCAAACATACAGCCAATTACGATAATCCACCAAGGCGCTAAAGGCGGAATACTCAACGCCAGTAATACGCCTGTTAACCACGCACTGCCATCGCTGAGTGTTGGCCAAACTTTGCGTTTACGAAGTAGTAAAACAGCGGCTTCACAGGCGCTAACAGTAATTAGCGCGAGAACAAGCTGAATTAACACAGCGCTACCAAAGAAGAAAACTTGCGCGATTAAACCTGGAATACACGCAGCAATCACTGACATCATCAATCGGCTTAATGATTTATGGCTATGATTATGCGGCGAACTCGCCATGGTTAGTTTCATGACTTATCGTTTCCTTCTTGTTGTAACTTTTTCGCTTTAGCTCTTGCAATGGCACGAGCGACCGCTGCTTTTTTCTTATCTTCGCTAGACTCAGGTACATCAGATTGCGGCTTTGAATTAGCCTCATCGCTTGAATAATCAAGTTGCTGTGATGAATCGTCACTCTGTGCTTGCTCTTTAGCGGCTTTTTTCGCTTTAGCACGGGCAATAGCAGCGGCAACAGCAGCCTTTTTCTTATCTTCGCTAGACTCAGGTACATCAGATTGCGGCTTTGAATTAGCCTCATCGCTTGAATCATCAAGTTGCTGTGATGAATCGTCACTCTGTGCTTGCTCTTTAGCGGCTTTTTTCGCTTTAGCGCGGGCAATGGCAGCGGCAACTGCAGCTTTCTTATCATCTACTGGTGCGCTATCTTTTTCAGCTTCAGTTTGATTTTCAGCAGCTTGCGCCGCTTTTTTCGCTTTGGCACGGGCGATAGCAGCTGCAACAGCGGCTTTTTTGTCATCGACAGGTGTTGCTTCTTCTTCAGCTTCAGTTTGATTTTCAGCAGCTTGTGAGGCTTTTTTCGCTTTGGCTCGAGCGATTGCAGCTGCAACAGCAGCTTTTTTGTCATCTTTTGGCGCAGCGTCAGTTTCAGCAGAAGCGTTTTCTTCTGTAGCTTGCGCGGCTTTTTTTGCTTTAGCACGGGCAATGGCGGCAGCGACAGCTGATTTTTTATCATCTTTATCGACGCTTTCTTCACCTTGCTCTTGTGCTTTTTGCTCTTTGTATTTACGTGCTTGTTCTTTACGTGCTGCACGCTCTTTAGCTACTTCAGAGTTATCAGGCTCAAGCTCTGCACCTTGCTTTTTCGCTTTCGCACGGGCAATAGCAGCAGCGACAGCTGATTTACTGTCTTTATCATCAGATTTAGCTTTAACTCGGGCGAGTGCATCTGCCACTTTTTGTTTTTCGCCATCTGACTTAGCAGCAGGTTTACGTTTGTGGCGGTTTTGGCGCTCTTCTTGTTCGCGCTCTAAACGTTCTTTACGCGCTTCAAAACGTTCTTTTGCTCGCTCTGCTTTAATTTGCTCTGCTTGCTGCTCTTTTATTTCAGCTTTAGCAACGCGATAGTACTGCACCAAGGGGATTTCGCTTGGGCAAACATAAGCGCAGGCACCGCATTCAATACAATCGAATAAATTGTGCTCGTTGAGTTTGTCGTATTCTTTAGACTTAGCAAACCATTGTAATTGCTGAGGTAATAATGAAGCAGGGCAGGCGTCAGCACAGGCACTACAACGAATACAGGCTTTTTCATCACCCGGCTCAGCAAGCTCTTGGTGATCTGGTGCTAAAATACAGTTTGTCGTTTTAACGACACCAATACGCACGGTTGGTAAGGTAAAGCCCATCATTGGACCGCCCATAACCACACGTTGCTGTGGAACCGGAGAAAAGCCTTGGCAGTCTAATAAATGTTTTATTTCGGTGCCTAGTAAAGCCCACACATTACCTTGTTTATGAATGGTGTTACCCGTTACTGTCACCACGCGTTCAATCAGAGGTTTACCTTCATTTACGGCTTGATTTACCGCAAACAAGGTACCGACATTTTGCACCAGCATACCAATATCGGCAGGAATACTGCCACTCGGGACTTCTTTGCCAGTAAGTAATTTAATTAGCTGTTTTTCACCGCCAGAAGGGTAAACCGTTGGCACTGTTTGCACTATGATGCTGTCGTTATGTTGTGCTGCTTGTTTCATGGCAGCAATAGCATCGGGCTTATTGTCTTCGATGCCAATAATCGTTAACTGTGGATTTAACAGCTGCTGCATTAATTCAATGCCAGCGATTATGCCATCGGCATGCTCGCGCATTAGCATATCATCAGCGGTGATATAAGGTTCACACTCAACGGCATTAACAATTAAAAACTCAATGGCTTTTCGGGTATCGGCTTTTACATAAGTTGGGAAACCAGCGCCGCCCATACCTGCAATACCGCTTTGGTGAATAATATCAACAAGCTCATCATGGGAAAGTGTTTTTGCATCAGACACAGGGTGAAGCTCACACCATTTATCTTCACCATCAGGTTCAATAATCACGCTAAGCTCAGGCAATGCTGATGGATGAGCAGATGGCATTGGGCAAATATCGTTGATAAGTCCAGATGTTGGCGCGTGCACAGGCACAGACCAATTACCGCTCGGTTTAGTTAATGCTTGGCCTTTAAGTACCTGCTGGCCTTTTTCAACAATTAGTTTGCCGTTAGCACCAATGTGTTGTTTTAAAGATACAACAAGCTTATCTGGTAGTGGCAGTCTTGCAATTGCGTGTGTTGTTGATTGCAGCTTTTGACCCGGTGGGTGAATGCCCCCAGGTATAGACCACACTTTGCCTTGTTTAATTTGATCTATTAACTTTTCCATCTGTGCTCCTAATCTACCTGAGTCACAGGGATTGCGTTTAATTGCCATTTCCAAGTTTGTTTGGTTTCTTTTACAGGCAGCATATCAATACAGTCTACAGGGCACGGTTCAACACATAAGTCACAACCAGTACATTCATCGATTAATACAGTGTGCATTTGACGGGTTGCGCCGACAATCGCATCAACAGGGCAGGCTTGAATACATTTGGTACAACCAATACATTCATCTTCACGAATATAGGCAACGGTTTTAACAGGATCTGCTTGCTCACCGCCAGCCAGCGGTTTTGCTTCAACACCCATTAAATCAGCGAGTTTTTTTACCGTGGCTTCGCCGCCTGGTGGGCATTTATTGATTTCGTCACCATTGGCGATAGCTTCAGCATATGGACGACAGCCAGGGTAGCCGCATTGGCCACATTGTGTTTGCGGTAAAATGGTATCAATTTGGTCAACAATAGGGTTGCTCTCAACGCGAAAACGCACGGCGGCAAAACCTAAAATTAAACCAAATATTAGCGCTAATGAACCTAACGCTATCAAAGCATAAAACAAGGTCATATTAAAACTTCACTAATCCTGTAAAACCCATAAAGGCCATCGACATCAGGCCTGCGGTGATCATAGCAATTGACGCACCTTTAAATGGTGCAGGGACGTCTGCAGCTGCCAAGCGTTCACGTAAAGCTGCAAATAAAACCAGTACAAGAGAAAAACCAACAGCTGCACCAAAACCATACACAGCAGATTGCAAGAACGAATGATCTTCTTTGATATTTAGTAGAGCAACACCTAACACGGCACAGTTGGTGGTAATAAGCGGTAAGAAAATCCCTAATAAGCGATAAAGTGTCGGGCTGGTTTTTCTTACCACCATTTCAGTAAATTGCACGACTACCGCTATCACTAGAATAAAGCTCATAGTGCGTAAAAAGGCGATATCAAGTGGAATCAAAATATAATGATTCACTAGGTAACTCGTTACAGAAGCTAGTGTAAGCACAAAGGTTGTGGCTAAAGACATACCGATCGCGGTATCTAACTTACCTGATACACCCATAAAAGGGCATAAACCTAAGAACTGTACTAAAACAAAGTTGTTGACTAGCACGGTGCCAATCAATAACAAGACATATTCTGTCATGCGTGCCTCACGAGTTTAAAATCGGCACTATTATCCTTTTTTCTGGGGGCTGACACAACACATCAGGGACGAATAGCTAAAATTAACAAAGCTGTTTATGATTAAACTGTTAAAGCAAGGTTAATGAATAGAATAGGCCCAAAAAACGTGTGGTTTTTTGGGCCATGAGTAGGGGGCTTAAATGTCTTTTGGCTTTTCGATGTAATAGCCTTGTACGCCATCTAAACATAAAGTTTCAATGATATGTTTCTCTTCTTGGCTCTCAACACCTTCTGCAAAAACACTCACGCCAATACGGTGAGCAAGATCAACCATTAAGCGCATAAAATATTGATTATTTTTATCTTCTTCAAGGCCGCGGGTATAACTTGCATCCATTTTGATGAAATCAGGTTTTAAGTCTCTAAAGAATTTAAATGACGTTAAACCAACACCAAAACGCTCTACAGTGATACGCGCACCTACACGATGCACCATATCGATAAAGCGTTTACTTGCTTTAATATTTTGTTGTAAGCCAAACTCGCTCACTTCAAATATAAGCTTAGAGGCGATATTACTGTCTTTTAATAGGCGGCGCTCAAGCCAGATCACAAATTGATCATTATGGGCACTTGATGCGGTTACATTAATGCCAAAGAATTTCTCAGAAAAATTACGAGTCTTAATTTTGTCCAGAGTAGTATCGATAATCAATCGATCAATTTCCATTGCCATTTCTAGCTTTTCAGCCATAGCTAAAAATGAAGCCGTTGGTAATGTTTGGTTCTCAGCAGTTTTAAACCTTACTTGAATCTCAGCATAAGCTTTAACGCTCTTACCAACCGGCATAATATTCTGCATTACTAAATGTACACGTTTAGATTCAATAACTTCGTTAATCACTTTACGCCAGTTCTGGTTACCAAAACCTGCGCTAGCATTATTTACTAAGTCAGTTTCTCGTTGTACATGCCAAGCATTTGCTTGTTTTGACTGCGCCATACTCATTGCATTATCAACAACTGAAAGCAGCTCACCTAAAGGCTTACCTTTTTCATAACCAACTATACCTGTATTTGCTACAGAGCTTAATTCTTGGTTTTGTTGATATTGAGTGAAACGAGATTGTAGATTATCACCAAAGCGTTCAGCTTCTTTTAGTGGTGTGTTCGGTAATACCACAGCAAAATCTGAGCTATTTAAACGAAAAACTTGGCTATTGGTGTACGTGCCACTGATATGTTTGATGATATCAGCAACACCTTTAACGTACTCGTCACCTTTCTGGTAACCACGGGTTTGGTTTATTGCTTGTAACTCACTGCAACGCACCATGGCAAGCGAGCCAAAGGTGCTTTTATCTGAGTTTTCAATATTTTTCTCGTAATACTCAACAAACATGTTGCGGTTACCTAAGTTGGTTACAATATCTTTGTACGCTTCTTTTTTAATATTTAACGCGTTATTTTGAATATCATCATGTTTTGTCTGTAAAAAGTGAGACAAACGATTAAACGAAGGGATTAAATCTTTACTTAGCTTTTTAATTCGCGACGTGTCTATCGCTTGTTCAAGGTCCCCACCTACCTGATTCTGGTTAATATATATATCGACAATATCAGCAATTGTGGTGCTGATTTTACGATTAAGTCGTTTAAACATGCTCTTCATAAAGAAAATAGGGAGAAGGGCAATAAGACCAGAAACTAAGATAACAACGAACATCGCCTGCTGCATTAAATTGGCTAGGCTTTGCGCATTAATAGTAAATTCAACTTTTATATCAGAAGCGTTGTTTACAGCAAATTGCGGACGGATAGAATTAAATGAACTGTTAACCATCTGTGCTAGAAGCGGAAGCGACTCTGATGACTGAACTGCTACAAGGGTTTTACCAGCGTGGTCACGAAGAGTAAAGCTTGAAAAGATACTCGCATCAGCAAATGTACGTTGGATTTTCTCTGCAGATAAGTCATCCATTGTTAAGTCGCTAATGTATGAATTAACGGTTAGTTGTGCTTTTTTTTGCGTATCACTCACTGAGCTATCAAAACTAAGAGCAACTAGATAACCACCTAAAACGGTAAACAGTAACCAAGATATAAGTTGTATAAATATTAGTTTTTTAAAACCAGCCATTTTTCTTATCTTTTAAAAGCGAAAAGGAAGGAATCAATTTCTTGATTCATTGCTGTAATAATTTTGCATCATATTCTACAGCAAAGTATAGAAATTACTTAAAGTAGGGTAGATTATATGCGCTTTAAAGTCTAATACAATCGGAGAATAGTTGTAGATGAAAGTTTAATAGATTCTTGGAGTTGGCTCCCCCTCCCCGACTCGAACGGGGGACCTGCGGATTAACAGTCCGTCGCTCTAACCAACTGAGCTAAGGGGGAACTAAATAGAGTAGTGTGGTGCTATGATTTGGCTCCCCCTCCCCGACTCGAACGGGGGACCTGCGGATTAACAGTCCGTCGCTCTAACCAACTGAGCTAAGGGGGAACAATCATATTCATAAACTTGGCTCCCCCTCCCCGACTCGAACGGGGGACCTGCGGATTAACAGTCCGTCGCTCTAACCAACTGAGCTAAGGGGGAATCGTTTATGGCTGAAAAACTTGGCTCCCCCTCCCCGACTCGAACGGGGGACCTGCGGATTAACAGTCCGTCGCTCTAACCAACTGAGCTAAGGGGGAAGCGTCATGCCTTTCAACGGGGCGAAATATTAATGACAGCATTGCAAAGTGTCAACATAAAAACTTCATAAATTCAAAAAAGAAGCTTATTCGATGTTTTTATGTTCGATCTGAGCAAAATATGGCTTGAAATCATGTTGGATAGCGCCATTCAGTTAAAGTTTTATGTCGCTAAAACGCTATCATTGCATTTTTTTTGAGCTGGCTTGTGGTTTTAAACGTCAAAAAAGTATTAGTTAAGATGTTTTTTACAATTTAACGGAGAAAATAATTACTTATCTAGTATTTGTATTTTTCACAAAACGACAGTACTGAATTTTTAAACATCGGTATGTTTGTAACTGTATCGAGTCGTATTTTTTAGCTGTATTTATCTCACAGAAACGATAGGTTTTTTTGTCAATAAATAAATATGGCAGTTTAACAAAGCTTGGTTGATGATTTTTTAATCATTTAAATCAGTTGTTTAGTTTGAAAAAAAGCTACTGCATCCTTGTTTGTTGTTTTCATTTTTGGTTCAGGCTGTAGAAATTTTTGCTGATTTCTATTGCGGAACAATTAAAAGGCTTAAAATAATACACTTCAGTCTTTAAGCTTAACTCAAAGATCGATAGCTGTTAAAAGCCTTTATATTTGCGGCTTACAGAGAGTTATCCACGATTTCTGTGGATAACTCTGTTCATGAAACTTTAAGAACAGCGTTGATGCCAGAAATATAGGGCGCTCTAGCAATTTCAAGTATTTAATTCAGTTTTTTTAAATCTAATTAAATCAGTGGGTTAATATTTTTACCTGAAGCCATGCTGAATTGATTAGTAAAATTATTTGTGACGATGAAACAACAGTATTTAGTGTGTAAAAAAACAGCGATATCTGCCTTTTAATTGTAATAAAGATATTAATGATGTTTGTATTTTGTTTTTTATAGGGGTTAGTCACTATTTATCAATGAAAGCATCAAAATAAGGAGTTTTATCTATCTCGTTTGTTTCTTTTAATAAAGCATAGCTTGCAAGCCGAGGATGCTTTAAACTTACAAGCTAAGATAAAGAGGCAAAATATTCTTATGAGCGTGACACCGCAGAGCAAATCTAAACCTGATCTTTTAAACTCTCCCATTCTGCCGACCTTAAAGAAAATGACCATTCCGATGATTTTTGGAATGATTACACTAATGATGTTTAATTTGGTAGATACCTTTTTCATCAGTTTACTTGGAACTGAACCTCTCGCTGCGGTGAGTTTTACGTTTCCCGTGACGTTTACCGTTATCAGCCTTGCTATCGGTTTAGGAATAGGCACTTCAGCAGTTATTGCAAAAGCACTTGGCAGCGACAAGCTAGACGAGGCGCGCTTTGATGCAAGTATGTCATTACTTGTCGCTGTTGTTATGGTGTTTTCTTTATCGGTTGTCGGTTATGTATTTATCGAACCTATTTTTAAATTACTTGGGGCTGGGGAGTTAGTACTGCCTTTGATCCATGATTACATGAGTGTGTGGTTTTTAGGCAGTGTTTTTTTAATTACCCCAATGGTCGGAAACTCTGTGCTACGTGCCAGTGGCGATACTAAAACACCGAGCATAGTAATGGGTGGGGCGGGGCTCATTAATGCCATTTTAGACCCTATGCTTATTTTTGGCTTTGGGCCTATCCCCGCTTTAGGAATTCAAGGTGCAGCCATCGCAAGTGTCATAGCTTGGGCTGTGGCAGTAATTATCATCCTTTATATTCTTGCTGTTAAGAATGGGTTGTTAAGTTTGCATGCTGGTTCGCAAACGCCATTGAGCTCAATTCGAAAAGTCCTAAAAATTGGTTTACCTGCGGCTGGCGCAAATATGTTAACGCCAATTGCAATGGCTGTCATGACAGCATTAGTGGCTAAACATGGTCCTGAAGCCGTCGCGGCGTTTGGTGTAGGAAGCCGAATTGAATCTATTGCAAGCCTTGTAGTACTTGCTTTGTCGATGACCTTGCCGCCATTTGTTAGTCAAAACTTTGGGGCAGGTAAGTTTGAACGTGTCAAAGAAGCCTACACAAAAACTTTAAAGTTTGTGATGATTTGGCAGTTCGCTATTTATATTTTACTGCTGTTAACCTCTGGTTTTATCGCTGATGTATTTGGTAAAGAGCAAGCAGTAATGGATGTGATTAAGCTATTCATTTATATTTTGCCGCTAAGTTATGGTCTGCAAGGAATAATTATCTTATCTAACTCTTCATTTAATGCCCTGCATAAGCCAATGAATGCACTGATTTTAAGTGTGGTTCGTCTGTTTGTTTTTTATGTACCTTTTGCTTATGTTGGCAGTGAAATTGCCGGTTTAAAAGGACTCTTTATTGGTGCAGCCATCGGTAATTTATTTACGGCAGTGGTAGCCTATAAATGGTTCATCAAAGAAGTTGATGGGTTAAGTGAGTCATATATGAAGGAGTGTCATTCATGAGCGACCATTTCCAACTAGTTTCTAAATTTAAGCCAAGTGGTGACCAACCAACGGCGATAGCACAGTTAAAAGATGGCCTTGAGGCTGGGCTTGCTCATCAAACATTATTAGGGGCTACAGGGACGGGTAAAACCTTCACCATGGCCAATATTATTAATGATTTGAATCGCCCAACCATTATCATGGCACACAATAAAACACTCGCTGCACAGCTTTATGGCGAAATGAAAGAGTTTTTCCCGCATAACGCGGTTGAGTATTTTGTATCTTATTACGACTATTACCAGCCAGAAGCTTATGTTGTTGCCAGTGATACTTTTATAGAAAAAGATGCGTCTATCAATGAGCACATTGAGCAGATGCGCTTAAGTGCTACCAAAGCGCTTTTAGAAAGACGCGATACAATAATTGTGGCCTCGGTATCTGCTATTTATGGTTTGGGCGACCCTGACTCATATATGAAGATGATGCTATTGCTGAAAGTGGGTGAAACCGTTGATCAGCGCGATATGCTGCGTCGTCTTGCTGAGCTGCAATATACACGAAACGATATTGAATTTAGCCGTGGTACGTACCGTGTACGTGGTGAAGTAGTTGATATATTTCCGGCTGAATCGGATACTTATGCCGTTCGTGTGGAAATGTTTGACGATGAAATTGAGCGATTAAGTATTTTTGATCCGCTTACGGGGGCTGTTGAAAAGCACATTGTGCGCGCAACTATTTACCCGAAAACTCACTATGTAACTCCCCGTGAAAAAATTCTTGATGCCATTGATAAAATTAAAGATGAGTTGAAAGACCGCCGAGCTCAGCTACTTAGTGCCAACAAACTTGTCGAAGAGCAACGTATTGCTCAGCGCACCCAGTACGATATTGAAATGATGACCGAGCTTGGTTATTGCTCAGGCATTGAAAATTACTCGCGTTACTTATCAGGTAGAACACCAGGCGATCCACCTCCGACATTATTAGATTACTTACCTGATGATGCATTGATGATTATTGATGAATCACACGTTACTGTATCGCAAATTGGCGCTATGTACAAAGGTGACAGAAGCCGTAAAGAAAATCTTGTTGAGTATGGCTTTCGCTTGCCATCAGCATTAGATAACCGGCCATTACGTTTTGAAGAATTTGAAGCCATTGCGCCGCAAACTATTTATGTGTCGGCAACACCTGGTGACTTTGAGCTTGAGCGCTCATCAGGGGAGGTTGCCGAGCAGGTTATTCGTCCAACCGGGCTTATTGACCCAGAAATTGAAGTTCGCCCTGTGGGCACCCAGGTTGATGACTTACTTTCTGAGATCTATAAACGGGTTGAAGTGAACGAGCGGGTACTTGTAACCACTTTAACTAAGCGTATGGCAGAAGATCTAACCGATTATCTCAACGACCATGATGTAAAAGTGCGTTACTTGCACTCAGATATCGACACCGTTGAACGGGTCGAAATTATCCGCGATTTGCGTGCTGGTGTATTTGATGTGTTAGTGGGCATTAACTTATTACGAGAAGGGCTCGACATGCCAGAGGTTTCACTGGTTGCGATACTTGATGCCGATAAAGAAGGCTTCTTACGTTCGACTCGTTCGCTTATTCAAACCATAGGTCGTGCTGCTCGTCACTTAAATGGTAAAGCGATTTTGTATGGCGACCGCATAACTAACTCGATGCGACAAGCCATTGACGAAACAGATCGCCGCCGCGAAAAGCAACAAGCTTATAACCTTGAGCACGGTATTGAGCCGCAAGCACTGGTGAAAAGTATCACCGATATTATGGATGTGGGTGAAGATGCAAGTCCTAAAGATAATCTTAAATTGGTGCGTAAAGAGTCTAAGAAAGTGCTCAGTGCAAAAGATATTGCCAGCCAAATCAAAGCCCTTGAAGCGAAAATGCATGCCTATGCCAGCGACCTTGAATTTGAAAAAGCGGCTTCTGTGCGAGATGAGATTCACGAATTACAACAACAGTTAATTAACTAAAGATGATGACAAACAATTTTTCTGCCATTTTAAATGCATTAGCAGAGGCGCCACTTGCCGCTAATGAATTATGCCGTGTATTTCATGGCCGTGGCCACTCAGTGGCTGAGCTGAGCCACATTAATTTGGATTTTTATCCGCCCGCACTCTTTTTAGTTTCATATGAAGAAATAGATGAGCAGGTACTTGCGCAATTAACAGATACCCTATGGCAATGGGCGCAAGAGAACTCGCCTGAGCTTGTTACTGCATTGGTATACCAGCAACGTAGCGGGATTAATACCCGTAATGCGCTAATGTTTGGCGAATTACCACAAGAGCACCATGTCAGTGAAAATGGTATTAAGTTTAAAGTCGATTTATTGAGTCGCCAAAATACTGGGATTTTCCCTGATATGCGCCGTGGCCGAGAGTTTGTTCAAGCCAATAGTAAAAATGCAAAAGTGCTCAACCTATTTTCATACACGTGTGGCTTCTCTGTTGCAGCAATGCAAGGCGGTGCTGACCAAGTTATTAATATGGATATGAATAAAGGTGTGCTGCGAACTGGTAAACAAAACCATCAGTTAAATGGTTTTGCTCAAGGGGTTAGTTATTTTCCGCACGATATTTTAAAGTCATTCGGTAAGCTAAAGAAATCTGCGCCCTATGAATTGATCATCGTTGATCCACCTAGCTTTCAAAAAGGCAGCTTTATATTGACCAAGGATTATCAAAAAATCTTGCGTCGTTTACCTGAGCTACTAAATGAACACACTCAATTACTACTGTGTGCGAATAGTCCTGAGCTTTCAGAGCAGGCGTTTAAAGATCTAATTAGCGATCATACGCAAGGGGCAATTAGCTTTGTTGAGCGACTCGCAGCTACCGATGGCTTTGTTGAAGTAGACAGTGATCGTAGTCTAAAAGCTTTAGTTTATAAAACAGCAAACTAATGGCACTGAGTAAACGACTATCAGCCATCGTTGATGTGGTAGATTCAAGTTATGACGAAATCTGGGACTGCTGCTGCGATCACGGTTTGTTAGGCATTGAGCTGCTACAGCAAGATAAAGCACCGCTTATACATTTTGTTGATATTGTGCCTGAGTTAATGCAGGCACTAAGTGATAAACTCGAACGTTTTACTACAAGAAAGCAACGCGGCCGTTGGCAGGTACATTGCCAAGATGTAGCAATGATTTCACCAGATCCTAAAAAACGCCATCTTGTTATTATTGCTGGAGTGGGTGGTGAGTTGTTAGTGCAGTTCTTAGCGAAGATTGTAAGCCAACAGCCAGATACGCACATCGACTTTATTGTTTGCCCTGTACATCACAGTTATCAAGTTCGTAGCTATTTACAAACACTGCCATTGGGGCTCGTCTCTGAGCAGTTAGTGTGTGAAAACAAACGATTTTATGAAGTTATTGCCATGAGTGCGTCATCCTCGCAACAGATCACTCGAGTAGGGCACTCAATGTGGCAGCTAACAAGTAAAGAGCACCAAACGTATTTAAAGCAGTTATGTGCTCATTACCAACGTATGTTAAATCAAGACGCCGATTATTATCAGCCAGTGCTTGAACAGTACAGGGCATTATTGTCTTAATTAGAGTTAACTTAATTAAAGTTTATTAATCTCTTGTTTTACGCTGTAGCTAGAGTCAGTAACAATGGCTTCGAGAGTTTGTACTCGCTCTCTTAGCTCTTGCAGCTCTTTTGTTACTTCGGCTACATGTTCGTTGGCTTCTTTTGAATTTTTTAAAGTTCGTGATTTAAACTCAAGGTGTTTTTTATACATATCATAAATTACCCCAGAGCCAACTGATATCAGCACGATTAACACCACCATGGTAGTACCTGACATACACTTCTCCTTCCTTTTTTGGTACCTAATAGAGTATAGATTGTATTTAAAAATGCAATTTGCATTCTGTTACAAGGTGTTTCGTTTTAGAAACGGCTTGATGCGAATAAAGCCTGTAACGAGCATGGTACCTGCGATAACACAGAGTGCGCCAACCAAGGTATTGGGACCAATTTGCTCATCTAAAATTAAATTTCCCCACACTATGCCAAAAAGTGGAATCAAAAATGTAACAGTCAACGCAGAGGTTGGGCCAATGTCATCAATCAAGCGAAAGAACAAGATATATGCCACTGCAGTACACAGCACTCCGAGTGCCACCACACCAAGCATAACCTCGTTACTTGGCATTTCTCTGGCAGGAATAACAAAAATAAGCGGCAGCACCATGATACTCGCCGCCCACATACTGCCATGGGCATTATCAAAAGCAGATAACTTAGGTGCATGTTTAGTGTAATGGGATGCGATGGCGTAGCTGAGTGAAGCACACAATGCTGCAACAATTGCTGTGATGGCTTGGCTGTCGATAGTGAGACTATTTTGCCCCACTAAAATGGCCACGCCCGTTAAACCTAACAGCAAGCCAAGCAGCATACTTTTAGTGGGTTTAGTTTTGCTCCAAATAATACCGACGATGGCACCCCAAATTGGAGTTGTTGAGTTTAATATTGATAAGGTTGAAGCGTTAATTGTTTGTGCTGCATAAGCAAACAATAAAAAGGGAATGGCGGAATTAAGCGCACCAATAATGAAAAAATGCTTTTTGTGAGTCGCGAAAGCCAGTTTCTTGCGTAAGTACAGCGCAAAAATAAACAGTGTTATTGCTGCAAAGCCGACTCTTAGCTCAATTAATACAGCAGGGCCTAAGCTATTAGCTGCCATGCGCATAAATAAGAAGGAAGCGCCCCAAATAGCAGCAAGGATGAATAGGCGTAATAAACTTGGCAATGACATGGTTTTACATTCTTAATTTTTAAAACCTGAGCATAACAAATTTATGCCCCAATACTCGCCATTTTCGGACTATTAATCAGTTGATTGTGGAAGTTTTTTTTCGAAGTCAGATTTAACGATTTCTAATGCTGCTAAAACGTCTTCGGCAGGCACATCGTTTTGCTCTAAGAGCATAATGAGATCAACAGCGATTTTTATGTAGTCAGGAGCATTTTCTAAGTCACTGCTCATTTTGTAATTCCTTTTTTTTCGCAACTTGGCTGATGGCTACATCGATAGCCGTTTGTACGCGTTGCTCCATTTTTATTCGCTCTGTTTGTGGTAAATAAAATTCCATATCAACGTCATAGCGAATATAGCGAGCAGGTAATTGATTAAGTACGGTACAGCATAAATCCGCCATAATATCATCATTATACAACGAATCTAACTTGCGCTTAGCGATATCTTCAATAACAAGTTTTTCATAGTAATTGTGGATGTCATCATGCAATTTCATATACCAACAACCTAGTAGAAAAGTCATATTTAAGTGTATACCAAGCCTTAGAATAAATCGACAGCGGCTCTAAAAAGCTGACCATGAACATCAACCAAACGGCTTACATTTCGTTGATAGCCACCGCCCATAGCTGCAAAGAGTGGGATTTTTGCTTCCTTTGCTTGGCTTAATACTAAATGGTCACGTTGATACACGCCCTCTAAACTGACTTGAAAGTGTCCTAACTCATCATCCGTTGCGATATCTGCGCCGGCGTTGTACAAAATGATATCAGGCTGGTGGAGTCTAATTGTTAAGGCTAATGCTTGATTTACTGTCTCAAGGTATTCAGCATCTGAGGTGCCATGCTCCAAAGCAAAGTCGTAATTTGATTGCTGCTTGATACGCGGAAAGTTTTGCTGGCAATGAATAGAGCAGCTAATTATTTGAGGGTGTGCTTGTGTTACTTCGGCTGTGCCATCACCTTGGTGAACGTCACAGTCAAAGATTAATACGGTATCGGCTTGTTCGCTCTCAATTAAATGTGCTGCGGCTATTGCTAAGTCATTAAAAATACAAAAACCACTACCATAGCTCGTAAAAGCATGGTGATAACCGCCACTTAAGTTAAATGCAGCACCTTGTTGTAGTGCAAATTCAGCACCTTGAATACTTGCACCGACAGAATAGAGTGTTCGTTCGACTAAGGCTTCAGACCAAGGAAAGCCCATTTTTTTTATCGCTTTGCTGTCAAGGCTACCTGTTAAAAAAGCGTCGACATAGTCGGGGTTATGGCATAGAGCAAGCTGCGCGCGAGTGGCTTTTTGTGGGGTAATGAAGTGCTGTTCATCAATAAAGTCGCTAACAAGCTGCCTTAACATGCGATATTTTTCAATCGGAAAGCGGTGACGCTCGGGTAAAGCTAACGCTGAATAACTTGGGTGGTAGTAAAACATTATCTCAGCTGCTGTTTTTCTACTTGTTGAATTTTATCTTCAGTGGCTGAAATTGCTTTTCGACAGCGACCCAAACGAGCGTGTAAAGCTAAGATCTCTTTATTTATTTCAGTGGCCTTTGCTGGGCTAGCTGCATCAAGTTTAAGCTTTCTTTCTTCAATCATTAAAACTAAGCGGCGCTCAAACTCATGGTTTTGCTTGAGCTCATCGTAAAGTTCATGTGAAGACTGCATGATCTTTTTAACTGCTTGTTTATATATTTGTGGCTTGCTCTTGGGTTTAAAACTGTATTTGTTCTCTTTTGCCCACACAGGTGTTGATTTAATAACATTAAAAACAGCCTGAACTTGCTGTGCAATTCGCTCTAAAGCATATTGGTAAGCATGGCGATGTTCTGCTGGGGGCAGGTTAGCTAACTCTTCTTCTATTTCAGCTACATAATCTGCAAGCTTCATACTTTTAGTCGCAAATACCGCCTTATCAAATAAACTTGGTTGTGCCTGCATGTAGCGATTTTTAGCAAATAGGTTGCCGTTATCAAATTGGCTTGCTTGATGTTTAAGCCTAGATATTTGCTCGCATAGTTTGTCAAAAGCAGGAGAATGCATTTACAAATAAGCCTCATAGATTAACTTTAATGCTAACACTATAACCACAGTATTAAATACTGGGCGGATCATTTTACTACCAAATTTAATTGCTGAATGCGCACCTAACCAGGCACCTAACATCAAGAAAAAGCCCATTGTTATACCAAGCAAAAAGTTCACATGGCCCAGCGCAACAAAGGTGATCAATGAAATAAAGTTCGAAACAAAGTTCATTGAGCGAGCAAGCCCACAATTTAGCAATAAGCTCATCTTATATAACAGGCTATTTGAGGCAGTCCAAAAGGTGCCAGTACCAGGGCCTGCTAAACCATCAAAAAAACCAAGGCCAAGCCCTTGTAGCCATTGTTTAATTTTGGTTTTGCCATCAAGCTCAGGCAATTCGTTATGCTCAGTCGTACTTAAACTGCCAAAGAGACTGTAACAAGCCACTAAAATAATCACCACCGGTAGTAATTTATTTAAAAACTCAATACTCAAGTAATCTACAACTAATGTACCTACAAGTGCCCCTATGGCAGTTGCTAAAATAGACGCAGCCCAAAACCGGGGGTTAAATAACTTTTTTCGAAAATATGTCACACTCGCAGTTAATGAGCCAAAACTGGCTGCAAGTTTATTGGTCCCTAGAGTGAGATGCGGAGGTAAACCGGCTGTCAATAAGGCTGGTACAGTTAGCATGCCGCCACCGCCAGCAATGGCATCAATAAAGCCTGCAGCCAGCGCTACTGCGCAAAGGAGTGCCCATGTTGTTGGATCTAAAGCTAATTCAAACATTAATAATCAATTTGTCTTTTAAAGGGTGGCAAGGTATCGAGCATGGCTTTGCCATATCGTTTGGTCACTAAACGGCGATCAAGAATAATAATTCGTCCTTGATCATTCTCTTTTCGAAGTAGTCTACCACAGCTCTGTACTAATTTCTTTGCTGCATCAGGTACAGTAATAGACAAAAATGGATTCCCCCCCTTACTTTGCACAAATTCAGCCTGCGCTTCTTCTATTGGTGAGGTAGGCACCGCGAACGGAATCTTTGTAATGACGAGGTTTTCTAAGTATTTGCCCGGTAAATCTAGACCTTCTGATAGGCTTTGTGTGCCAAATAAGTAGCTTGCGCGACCTAAGTCAACATTCGCTTTATGCTTTTTCAATAATGCTTCTCGAGACATTTCACCCTGAACTAATACGTCAATTCCTTTGCTGCGCAGTGTTTTTACTACGTGATCCATCTGCCAATAAGAAGCAAACAACACTAAATTAGCTTTTTTATCATCAAGAAACTTAGGTAATTGTTCAGCCAAGTGATCACTAAAGGCTTTATCTGTTGGCTCGATGTGGCTTGCAGGAATATGCAGTGTTGCTTGTTTAGGATAATCAAACGGCGAGGGAACTTTGATGTATTTGACGCCTTCTTCTTTGGCTAGGCCGCATTCATAAGCAAAATGATCAAATGAGCCAAGTGCAGTTAAAGTAGCTGAACAAAGCACAGCACCAGCACATTGATTCCATAATTTATCTTTTAAGTAATAGCCAACTTCAATAGGGCAATCACTGAGTAAGTGGTCGTGATGGTTCTTATACTCTAGGCGTTTGATCCATCGAGCATGGGGAATACCTTCGCCTTTTGTTGCATAACTAAACCACAGCTTGTTTAATAACTCTAGACGGTTAATGTAATGACCACTTTCAGCCAAGATAGGATCAGCTACATAAGGTTTTATATCGCCATCGCTTACGTCTTGTACCAAGGTATCGTGCATTTTGTTTAGTGCTCTTAGAGCATCAAGAGTGGCATCGCTGATATCTTTTGCTTTAGCATGTAAAGATGCAGGGATCTCACCGTGCTCAAAACGATAGGTATCATCACTGTTGTAGTTAAAATCCGCATTATCAAGAATATCACGTACGACTTTTAAGTTTTTTGCAGCATCATTGATACTGTCACTCAGCTTAAAATTTTGCCCAATTGCTTTTTGTCCTACTAATACATTTGCCATTTTGCCAGCAAATTTAACAAGCTTGTCGAGCCAATCTATGGTGCCTTTGATTGTTGCAGCTGCAGATGAGAAGTCTCGGGTGATGTGAGCTAAATGGTGCGCTTCGTCAATTACGTAAATGGTATCGTCAGGCTCGGGAAGAATCTTACCACCACCGAGGTCTAGATCAGCCAGCAGTAAAGAATGGTTGATCACCAACACATCCATTTGCATAAGACGCTGACGCGCCATATGAAAAGGGCACAGCTGATGAGCACGCATTTGTCGTTGGCATGAATGCTTATCGCAGGCTATTAAATTCCAAACTTTATCGGGGATAGTATCAGCCCAACTATCGCGATCACCTTGCCATTGCTTTTTTGAGTAAGCATCATAAAGTTGCTTTAAGCATTTGGTTTCCATATCTGAGAGCGGCGATGATAGGGTCGGCATAAACTCCATTTGCGTTTGGCTGTCGCCATTTACTGCCGCACTGAGTTTTTGCGCACATATATAGCGCTGTCGGCCTTTCACTAAATCAAACTTAATATCAAGGCCAGAGTGTTTTTTAAAAAAAGGCAGTTCTTTATTGATTAACTGCTCTTGAAGGGCAACGGTGGCCGTCGAAATCACTAATTTCTTTTTTTTGGCCATCGCCAAAGGCAATGCACCTAAACAATAAGCCAGCGACTTGCCAGTTCCTGTACCAGCTTCAATAACACAGATGCGTTGGCTTTTATGGTACTCGCCAGCCAGCGTTTTTGCTATTTCGGCAACTAAATAGTTTTGACTACTTCTAGGGCGGTAATCGGTGAGGTTATCAGCAACATGCTTATGAATTTGCCGAATTGTTTTTTTTAAAGAGTCAGAAAGCATGCCCAGATAACCTAAAGTATGTATATAATTACAGTAATGAATTTTAGAGATTTAACTGGGCAACTACAAGCGACTTGTTACTTTAATTAGCTAATCCACTTAGCTTTGTTTAACTAAAATGCCTAAATTTCCGAAAAAAGGTCTAATAACATGCAGTTAGTTTCTGGCTTTATTCTTTCCACCCAATGCTATGATAGCGCTAAAGGCATTTCTATTGTGGTGTGGATATTATCTCAGCAGGGGCCTGTAAAGCTAATTAGCTCTTTACAACACGCAGTGTTTTTTATTAATAAATCACAATTAGACGCTGCAACAAGCGTGTTCAACGAGTATGGGATCATCTGCGAAATTAAGCATGTGAAGCTTAAAAGCTTCATGCAGCAACAAGTGGTTTCTTGTTATTTCTCTTCATTGAAACATTATTACAACGCAGCTAAACGACTCAAAGCACAGCATATAAAAGTCTATGAAGATGATATCCGCCCAGTCGATAGGTTTTTAATGGAGCGCTTTATCAGAGGATCTGTTTGGGCCAAAGGTCGTTTAATTAAAAGCCACCCATATCCAGTATTAACTGATGCTAAATTCAAAAAAAATAGCGAATTTACGCCTCGATTCTCAAGCTTGTCACTCGATATTGAATGTAATGGTGAGGGAGTACTATTTTCAGTTGGCTTAGTGGGCGAAAACATCGATATGGTGTTAATGATAGGACAGCCACAAGATACCAGTGAACTGCCATTTAGCATTCAATGGTGTGTTGATGAAATTGATTTACTAGACCACCTTTGTACGCTTATTCAAACTATAGATCCTGATGTGATTATAGGTTGGAATGTCATTGAGTTTGATTTTACTGTATTGCATGCACGTGCTGAAGCGCTTGGGGTTGAATTACCTTTAGGGCGCAATAAAGAAAAAATGCAGTTGAGAGTTGGTAGCTTTACTCGCTTAACTATACCTGGTCGGGTTGTGATTGATGGTATCGATACCTTAAAAAATGCAACCTATCATTACGATAACTTCAGTCTTGCCAATGTAGCAAGCATTGAGCTTGGCGAAGATAAACTGATTAGCACCGACGACCGTCTTGCTGAGATCATTCGTCAGTTTAATGAAGATAAACTTTCACTTGCGAGTTACAACAGACAAGATTGCATTTTAGTCTTGCGTATTTTTGAAAAGCTTAGGTTACTCGATTTTGCAGTTGTACGAAGTCAGTTAACAGGTTTAGAGCTTGAAAGAATGGGGGGATCTGTTGCCGCTTTCACTAACCTCTACCTACCTTTATTACATAGAAGTGGCTATGTAGCTCCCAATTTGGGGGATCATGGCCTAACATTCGACAGCCCCGGTGGCTATGTTATGTCATCACAACCAGGGCTTTATAGAAATATACTCGTGCTCGATTACAAAAGCCTGTATCCATCGATAATGAGAACATTTTGTATAGATCCACTTGGCTTGATTGAGGGTTTAAAAAGCCCAGAAAATGCAATAGAGGGTTTTAATCAAGCGCTATTTTCACGAACCGAACATCACTTACCTGAACTGATTCGAGAGCTCGCTGCTAAAAGACAGGTCGCCAAAGATAATGACCAACCTATGCTCTCGCAGGCGATTAAGATAATTATGAATAGTTTATATGGAGTGTTAGGTTCAAAAGGGTGCCGCTTTTATGATCCACGCTTGTCTAGTTCAATCACTCTGCGTGGTCATGAAATAATGCAAACTACCAAGCAGTGGATTGAAGAATGGGGCTATGAAGTAATTTATGGCGATACTGACTCGACATTTGTGAAATTAGTTGATGAGCTGAATCCTCAAGACTGTAATGAAATCGGTACGGAACTGGCAAGAAAAATAAACATACGTTGGCAGCACGAGTTACAACAACATTATAAAATAGACAGTTTTTTAGAAATTGAGTTCGAAATCCACTATAGCCCTTTTTTTATGCCCACGATTAGAGGAAAAACAACGGGTTCTAAAAAGCGATATGTCGGAAATGTGGTCAAAGATGGAATTAGCGAACTTGTTTTTAAAGGAATGGAAACAGTCAGAAGTGATTGGACTGAATTGGCTCATCAATTTCAAAGAGAGCTTTTCAATATTTTATTTAGTGAACAGAATAGTCAGGATTTAATAATCCAAGTATTTGATAATTATGTAAAAAAGCTTTATGCAGGTGAATTTGACTCAATGCTAGTCTACCGTAAACGATTAGGGCAGCATTTGACAGACTATCAAAAAAATATCCCTCCTCATGTTAAAGCAGCTAAGCAATATATAGTTAAAAATCCTACTGTTAGCTTCAAGCGTGGGCAAATAATTGAATATGTGTACACCGATTGTGGCGCTGAGTACTACACAGGTAAACATCATTACGATTATGGCGTTTATGTTAATAAGCAATTGTTGCCAATAGCTGAAATGATAGTTGCAGATTTAGGTACTATTGTTTCATTTGGAAATAATAAGCAAATTCGAATGTTTTAAGGTCTGAATATTGCTTTTTGTCCCTATTTCTAGGGGTTTTATCTAGAAATGTCTTTGTACGAATTTTGCGCGATAGATTAAAGTTTGGTTTCATTTGTGGTTTTTTATTAGTTTTTTATAAACAAATGTCTGGATATTTTGTTTAATTTGTTTATTATTTGTTGGTCGCAGTCCTGATGTGATAACAAATAATAAACAAGCTTATGCTAAATATAGCCACAATATAGTGGTCCAGGGAGAATCAAATGTTAAATAAAAAAGTTTCTAAAGCAGTTCGCTTAGCGATTGCTTTTGGTGCTGCATCAACAGCTGCATTTTCTGCATCGACTGTTGCAGCTGAAGACGACAGTGCAGAGAAAGTTGAACGCATTCAAGTAACAGGTTCACGCATCAAGCGTACTGACCTTGAAGGTGCATCACCTGTAATCAGCATTACATCTGCTGATATCAAAATGGAAGGTGATTTCACTGTAGCTGACGCTCTTCGTTCAAGTTCATTGAACTCATTCGGCTCATTCTCAGAGCGTTCAGGTAGCTCTGCTCAGTCTCAAGCAACTATTAACTTACGTGGTGCGGGTTCACGCCGTACACTTGTGCTATTAAACGGTCGTCGTTTCCCAGGCTCACCAACATTAGGTGGTGCGTCAGCTAACTTAAATGCTATTCCTATGGCGGCAGTTGAGCGTATCGATATCATGACTGAAGGTGCATCATCTATTTATGGTTCTGATGCAATGGCTGGTGTTGTTAACGTTATCCTAAAAGACAACTATGAAGGCTTAAGCTTCAACGTTGGTGCTGGTCATCGTGATCAAGACGAAGGAACAACGTCTTCAGAGTTCTCAGTAGTAGGTGGTATCTCAAACGATAAAGGTAACATCACGTTTGCATACGATTACCAAAAACGTGAAGGTATCAGTGATGGTGCACGTGATTACACTAAAGCTAAAATCGGTGATTTAGATGGCGATGGTGATATCGAAGCGTACACTGCAGATACTGTTGGTTGGTCTTATTACGGTGCAACAGTTCTTTCTCCTGACTTCTCACAAGCAAAAGCATCACTATTATGTGATGACTTAATTGCAGAATACGGTGAAAATACGTTCCGTCGTGTAGATGCAAATGAAGACTGGGGTCCAGGCTCTGAGTATTGTATGTATGCGTTTGCAAACGTATCTTACAACACAGCATCAATCGACCGTAACACATTATACATCAGCTCTAACTATGAAATCGCTGAAAATGTAGAGTGGTTTGGTCAAACAATGTTTGTTCAAAACTCATCATTTGGTCGTTATGCTCCTCCAGCTGCTCCTTGGACTGGTATGTCTGCAGACAATGAGCACAACCCATACGGTGAAGATGGTGCATACGGTTTATTCCGTTGGGTTGGTATCGGTACTCGTGACGGTAACGTAGACGACTACAACATCGATTTAACAACTGGTTTACGTGGTTTCCTTGATTGGAACAACGCTTCATGGGAAGTTTACTACCACCGTAACAAAGCAGATAACAAATCTGTTGGTCAATACTACCTTTCTTATTCTGGTTTAGCTTATAACCAAGCTAATGATATTGATTTAGGTTCAGATGAAGGTGTTGCAAACATGAAAGCAACAACACTTCAAGAATCTTCATCGACTTTTGACCAATACTTTGCTGGTATTGGCTTCGATTTATTCGAATTACCTGGTGGTCAAGTATCACACTACGTAGGTATGGAATACTTTGAGCAAACTTATGCAGATATCTACGATGGTCAATCAGCTGCTGGTTTAATCGGTGGTTCAGCAGGTAACTCATCACAGGGTAAACGTGATGTAACAGCATTCTTCTTCGAGTCAGTTCTTCCAATTACTGAAACTGTAGAAGTTAACTTAAAAGCTCGTTACGATGACTACTCTGACTTCGGTGACAATATTGCTCCTGCGGTATCTGCTCGTTGGCAAGTAGCTGATAACATCGTTATCCGTGGTTCATATTCTGAGTCTTTCCGTGCACCAGGTCTTGACCTTCTAAATGCTGCACGTACATTCTCTGCTGAATCAGCTATCGACTATGCAAATGGTTCAACTACATCGCGTCAATATGACACTTATTACACGCAAAACTCAGAGTTAGATGCTGAAACTTCAGATTACACTAACCTTGGTATCGCGTGGGATGTAAACGACAACCTTACTTTCAAAGTTGATTACTTCCAGTTAGCGATTGATAATGTAATTCAATCTAAGTCTCTTCAGTCTTTACTATCTGACGAAGCTGCAGGCCTAATCTCTGCTGTATCAGTAGACACAGATACTTCAAATGAGACTTTCTATCTGAAGCGTGCTGCATCAGGTACTCTAGTTGAAGCAGGTACATCTTACTTCAATGGTGCTGGTTTCGAAATTGAAGGTATCGACTTTACAATTGCTGCAAACCTTGAAACTGGTTTTGGTGACTTCCGTTTCCAAAACGTGAATAGCTTTGTGCTTTCGTATGACCAAGAAGTAGGTGGTGTTGTACAAGATACATCTGGCTGGTCAGGTCAACCTGAGCTTAAGTCTGTTGCAACGGTTGCATGGTCTTATGAAGATCACTCACTAGCGTGGAATGCAACATACACAGACAGCACTACTGAAACTGAAAAAGATGAAGATGGTGATGGCTACTATGAGCAAACAGGTAAGCTTGATAGCTGGTTAATTCACAACTTAACTTACACTTATAATGCAGGTGCATACGGTGCACTTACTTTCACTGTTAATAACTTAACAGATGAAGATCCAGTGTTATCATCAAACGGTACTTGGGATAACCAAGACCTTTATAATAACTTTGGTCGTGATTATCGTGTAAGCTACTCAATCAGCTTCTAATAAAGTTTTTTGAAAGTAAAAAGGCTGAATTTATTCAGCCTTTTTTTATGGAGTATACATGAGCGACCATTGGACAAATTATTGGCAACAAGGACACCTAACCTCATTTGGAAACGGGTTTAAAAAAAATTACCAAGGAGCATTACAAGAGTTCTGGTGTAGTTTCGCGACTAAGTTAGATCCAGACTCATTGGTTCTGGATGTTGGCACGGGCAATGGTGCCTTAATTCAGCTGATACAAAGAGACAAAAAGTTAAATTGTGTTGGAATCGATCAGGCAAAAATTCATCCCGAGGTTTCAAAGAGTGTAGGCGGAACCTTTCTGTCAAATACAGCCGTTGAGAATTTACCATTTAAAGATGATGAGTTTTCGTCTGTTATTGCACAGTTTTCTCTAGAGTACAGTCAACTTGATAAAAGTATCTCTGAGGTTTTTCGTGTATTAAGTGCTAAGGGAGTATTTGCATTTGTCTGTCATCACCCTGAATCAATAATTGTAAAGCCAAATGCAAAGATTTTAGCGGCAGCAAACTTTGTTAGACAAGAGTTAACATCATCTCTAATGGCTTTGATTAACGATCTTGATAGAAAGCAGCTGGAAAGTGCAAAGCATTATTTCAATGAAATTGAAATAAAAATGAAACGTGAATTTATAAATAATTTTGATGCTTTAGTGGGGACTAATTTACCTGCGTTCATAAACTTCTTGCGTCAAAATCAGAATAATAAAATAGACTTCAAAAAAGCGTTGTCTCTTTTTATGAATGAATTAGAGCTTCTAATTCTTAGGTTAACTGAGTTAGTAAATGCTGCTAACCAGTCAGCACTTTTGATCGAACAAGTAGAATCAATGAAAGTCAATTGTGAAGTTGGGAAAATCTTTGATAACAATCAAGATGAATTACTAGCAATTTACATTATGGGTGAATCGATTCTTTAAAACCCTCATTTAGATTTAGAAAAAGAAGTAGCATTTAATAAATAGATGTTACTTTTTTGAAATCCTCCTCCTTTTTTGCCTGTCATAGATAATTTATTTTATTTCAATTGTTAATTTTGATTGTTGCATTTATTGGTTATCAAAAAGCTGTTTATGTAGGTTTTTCACGATTTTTCTGTACCTTTAAGCAATTATCTTGTACCTAATATTAACTTGCTTGGTTTATTGTTGATTATTTGTTTATTGTTTAAATTCCCTTATAAAACAAAGGTTAAAAAAAAGTTGACCAAAAGTTGTACCTGATATTAGTATTTGATTGCTCTAAGGGGGGCTTTGACCCTTTAGTGTTAAATAAATAAATTAATAAAGTCATAACATGGATATGACCAGGGAGAATCAAATGTTAAATAATCAAGTTTCAAAAGCAGTTCGCTTAGCGATTGCTTTTGGTGCAGTGTCAACTGCTGCATTTTCTGCATCGACTGTTGCAGCTGAAGACAACAGTGTAGAAAAAGTTGAACGCATTCAAGTAACAGGTTCACGCATCAAGCGTACTGACCTTGAAGGTGCATCACCTGTAATCAGCATTACATCTGCTGATATCAAAATGGAAGGTGATTTCACTGTAGCTGACGCTCTTCGTTCAAGTTCATTGAACTCATTCGGCTCATTCTCAGAGCGTTCAGGTAGCTCTGCTCAGTCTCAAGCAACTATTAACTTACGTGGTGCAGGTTCACGCCGTACACTTGTGCTATTAAACGGTCGTCGTTTCCCAGGCTCACCAACATTAGGTGGTGCGTCAGCTAACTTAAATGCTATTCCTATGGCGGCAGTTGAGCGTATCGATATCATGACTGAAGGTGCATCATCTATTTATGGTTCTGATGCAATGGCTGGTGTTGTTAACGTTGTATTAAAAGACAATTATGAAGGCCTAAGCTTTAACGTTGGTGCTGGTCATCGTGATCAGGACGAAGGGACAACATCTTCAGAGTTTTCTGTAGTCGGTGGTATCTCAAACGATAAAGGTAACATCACGTTTGCATACGATTACCAAAAACGTGAAGGTATCAGTGATGGTGCACGTGATTACACTAAAGCTAAAATCGGTGATTTAGATGGTGATGGTGATATCGAAGCATACACTGCAGATACTGTTGGTTGGTCGTACTTCGGTGCAACAGTTCTTTCTCCTGACTTCTCACAAGCAAAAGCATCACTTTTATGTGATGACTTAATTGCAGAGTACGGTGAAAATACGTTCCGTCGTGTAGATGCAAATGAAGATTGGGGCCCAGGCTCTGAGTATTGTATGTATGCGTTTGGTAACGTATCTTACAACACAGCATCAATCGACCGTAACACATTATACATCAGCTCTAACTATGAAATTTCCGATAACGTAGAGTGGTTTGGTCAAACAATGTTTGTTCAAAACTCATCATTTGGTCGTTATGCTCCTCCTGCTGCAGAGTGGGAAAATATGTCTGCTGATAACCCACACAACCCTTATGGTGTAGACGGTGCGTATGGTTTATTCCGTTGGGTTGGTATCGGTACTCGTGACGGTAACGTAGACGACTACAATATCGACTTAACTACTGGTCTTCGCGGTGACTTCGACTGGAACAATGCTTCATGGGAAGTTTACTACCACCGTAACAAAGCAGATAACAAATCTGTTGGTCAATACTACCTTTCTTATTCTGGTTTAGCTTACAACCAAGCTAATGATATTGATTTAGGTTCAGATGAAGGTGTTGCAAACATGAAAGCAACAACACTTCAAGAATCTTCATCGACTTTTGACCAATACTTTGCTGGTATTGGCTTCGATTTATTCGAATTACCTGGTGGTCAAGTATCACACTACGTAGGTATGGAATACTTTGAGCAAACTTATGCAGATATCTACGATGGTCAATCAGCTGCTGGTTTAATCGGTGGTTCAGCAGGTAACTCATCACAGGGTAAACGTGATGTAACAGCATTCTTCTTCGAGTCAGTTCTTCCAATTACTGAAACTGTAGAAGTTAACTTAAAAGCTCGTTACGATGACTACTCTGACTTCGGTGACAATATTGCTCCTGCGGTATCTGCTCGTTGGCAAGTAGCTGATAACATCGTTATCCGTGGTTCATATTCTGAGTCTTTCCGTGCACCTGGTCTTGACCGTCTTAATGCTGCGCGTTCATTTTCAGCAGAAGACGCTATTGACTATAGAAATGGCTCTACAACAGAGCGTCAGTACAATACATACTATACACAAAACTCAGAATTAGATGCTGAAGAATCAGATTACACTAACCTTGGTATCGCGTGGGATGTAAACGACAACCTTACTTTTAAACTTGATTACTTCCAGTTACAAATCGATAATGTAATCCAACAAAAGACATTACAAGCTCTTTTATCTGACGAAGCTGCAGGCCTAATCTCTGCTGTATCAGTAGATACAGATACTTCGAATGAGACTTTCTATCTGAAGCGTGCTGCATCTGGAACGCTTATTGAAGCAGGTACATCTTACTTTAATGGTGCTGGTTTCGAAATTGAAGGTATCGACTTTACAATTGCTGCAAATCTTGAAACTGGTTTTGGTGATTTCCGTTTCCAAAACGTGAATAGCTTTGTACTTTCATATGAAGAAGAAGTAGGTGGTCGAGTTCAAGATACATCTGGTTGGTCAGGTCAACCTGAGCTTAAGTCTGTTGCAACGGTTGCATGGTCTTATGAAGATCACTCTTTAGCATGGAATGCAACATTTACTGATAGCACAAGTGAGTTTGAAAAAGCTCCTTTAGATGCTGATGGTAATCCAATTGCTGGTGCTAAATATGATGTGTCTGGTCGACTTGATAGCTGGTTAGTACATAACTTAACTTATACTTATAATGCTGGTGCATATGGTGCTGTTACTTTCACTGTTAATAACTTAACAGATGAAGATCCAGTGCTATCATCAAATGGCACATGGGATGATCAAGACTTATATAACAACTTTGGTCGCGATTATCGTGTAAGCTACTCAATCAGCTTCTAATAAAGTTTTTTGAACGTAAAAAGGCTGAATTTTTTCAGCCTTTTTTTATGGAATATACATGGCGATCATTGGACAAAATATTGATACAAGGCTATCTGATGTCTTTAGCAATTATTTTAATAGTTTATTAAGAAAGAGAGTTAAACGTTTCGTCAAAACCATGATAATGAGCATAAAGTTCTTAACCTTAATCAAAGGTTTGTTTGTCATCACTCTGAATCAATTATTATTATTCCGAACGAGAAAACTCTCAGTATTGTTAGTGAAGTAAAATCAAAGAGTGGTTGATACTGAAATGGGTTTTATAAAATAAGAAAGCACAGATATTAATGAGTGCTAATTGTATTGAAACAAGTTAGTTATTTGTACCATTTGAAATAATCTCTTATACTGGAATTTCCTGATTAACAATTAGTTAAGGCTTTTGTTTGTGTAAGATAACTGTCTTTATCTATATATTACTTTCATTACTTGTATCATTTAGTGCGAATTCTGAACAGACTGGTGCAACCTTAAAAGCTGGTATCGTTAGCTATAACTTTTTCCCGTATCATACGCGTGATGCTGATGGTCAGTTTTCAGGCGTGATTGTTGGCTACAGTAATGAAATTGCCAGCTTGCTTGGGGCTGAATTAGATTATGAAGTATATGCAAGTTTAAATGAGCTTTTAGATGCTTTGGAGGCAGGAAAAGTCGACTTTGCTGTTGGCTTAAATGAGACAAAACAACGTAAGAAGCATTTCTTATTTTCTACTCCGTTTATGGAATCGCCGCGCGGAATAGTGACAAAGCAAAAGATAGCCAACGATGCTTTAAAAAATTTGGCTAGCCTGCGCTGGGTTTGTATAACTGGCAGCTCACATTGTGAATATTTAGCCGAAAATGGCGCTCTGTTTATTAATCGCTTTATTCAACCGGAAGATGCATATAAGAAAATTGCTGATGGCACATTTGATGCGTTTTTGGGAGATTATTCTGCTTTATCTCATCAATTTAAAAATCGTACTCATGATAACTTAAAAGTAGTTAGTCCTATTTGGTTATCAAGTGAAACTCTGCATGTAATGTTCAATAAAAACAATACATTGCTACGTAACCAAGTGAATTCTGTTTTGACCTCAATATCTCCAACTACTAAACAGTTGTGGGAAAGTGCTGCGAGCGAAGAGTACTTAGCTGCAAAGGCATATGGGCAGTTTAAGCGCGATTTTAACCGTATTAATGCCGAAGATATTAATAATTATTTACTGACATTTTCATTTATTGATGGCATTTATCCACTAAATTCAACAAACAAGAATGGTGAGGCCAGAGGGTATTTAAACGATACACTGCAACTTCTTTCACAGCGAAGTGACTTTCAATTTAAGTACATACCAGCCGCTAACTCTAGCGAGTTAGAAAAATTATTTTTAGCTAATAAAGTTGATATTATTCCTACACTTACACCATCTAAAATAGATGAAGGTGTACTAATTGCTTTACCTGCTCACTATAGTTTAGAAATGGTGTTAATTTCTAAGCGTTCAAGAGTAATTAAACGGATAGGGTATTTTGAAACGTTTGCAAATCCATTAGAGAGGCTTGTGGTTAGTGAACAGCTTGATACCGTTTCATTCGATTCAATTCAAACTCTTTTTTATGCGTTAAGAAATGATAACATCGACGGCGTAATCTTGCCTCAAAGCATTGCCGCTTATCAATTAAATCAGTTTTATATTGGTGAATTTTACATCAATCCAAAATATCGTTATTCGCAGCCTATTTACTTTTTAGTAAATAAACACTTTTCTGAATTTGCCACTTTACTCGATAGTTTATTTAAAACATTAACCAGTAATGATTTTACTCATGTAGTCAATCGCCATGGTATTTTTAATATTGAGCAAGGCTATGATAAAAAAACGGTAAACACGACAGCAATTCTTGTTTTAATCCTGTTGGCAGTATCTGTTATTTACTTTATTAGCTGGCGAATAACAATTAATAGAGAAATAGCAAAACGCAAACACGCTGAACAGGTTGCACTTAGTAAACTTAACTTCACTCAAAAGCTGATAGATGACCTTCCTACTATGGTGGTGATACAGGATAAAGATCAACGTCGCATAATGTGGAATAAGGCTTATAAAGATAATTTTGCTCATTTATGGGATAAAGATAATCAATACCTACGTACTGATCTTGATGTGGTTAAGAAACTGCTTTCGCAAAACAGACAAAGTTTAAAGTCAGGAAAAGTGATAAATCAGCAAATAAACTACACCAATAATGAAGGACAAAACCTTGAACTTCTTTATACAAAAAAACCTTATTATGGTGTTGATGGTTTACTTGCAGGCATTATGACAGTAATTACCGATGTTACCGAGCATCACCAATTACAGCGTGAGAATAAATCAGTACAAAAACTACTACAAACAATTACCGATACTATCCCAGGCGGCGTTTTTCAGTACGAGTATTATGATAATGGTGAGGGTAGCTACACTTATATTAGCCGAGGCGCACAAGAGTTATTAGGTATTTCAAATACAACCGTTAATCGCCGAGGCATGACAGGTTGCATTTCGCCTCATATTGTTGATGAAGACAGAGTTAAAATTGCTAAAAGTTTTAAGCTTGCTAACAAACTTAATAGCATGATCGATATTGAGTTTAGAGTGAACCATTTAGGTCAGCAGATTTGGTGTCGATATATAGCAAATGCTGAGCCCAAAAAGCAGTCTTCGCAAGAGGGAGTTCGTTGGAATGGCATTCTATTTGACATTAATTTGCTAAAACGCCAGCAAGCAGACCTTACAAAGGCAAATCAATTAGCACAGCAAGCTGATTTAGCGAAAAGTCGTTTTATTGCAACCATGAGTCATGAACTGCGAACGCCTATTTCAGGCGTTAGTGGCTTTATTGAATTACTAAAAGCTTCAACGATGACTGATGAGCAATACCAATTAGTAGAGCACATTGATGGCTCTTTATTAAAATTACGCACTTTAGTTGATGATATTCTTTATTTTGCAAATACTAATGCGGGTAATATCGATGTTGAAATACGAAATGTAGATTTAGAGTCGCATTTATGCCGAGTTATACGCGCTCATGAATATCTTGCTAAGCAAAAAGGCATAGAATTCATTTTATCGTGGCGTACAGCGGCCTATAATTTAGCCTCTGTCGATATAAACCACGTGATGCAAGTTGTTTCTAACGTGCTAAATAATGCAGTTAAGTTTACCGAGCAAGGCACGATTAGTTGTGATGTTTTGTTTGAAAAGAATACCCTTAAACTTGAAGTATCAGATACCGGCAAAGGTATGACTGCTCAGCAACTAAAGCAAACATTTACCCCTTTTGAGCAAGCAGATAATTCTATTCAACGTCGCTTTGGTGGTGCTGGTCTGGGTTTAAGTCTTGCCAAGCAATTACTAGATGTAATGGAAGGTGAGATTAATATTTCTAGTACTTATGGGAAAGGCACCAATGTTTATATCACTGTGCCATTAACCCAAGTTAGCAAATCTAAGCTAAGTCTATCTTCTGTTACTTGGTATGTCTGTAGTCAAAATCAGCCTCTGCTAAATTGTTTAGACAGCATTGGTGTTCAATATAAGCAGCTAGATTGGCCATTAGATAAACATGCTTTTGAGCAAGCAAAAAGTATATTTATTGATGAGTGCTATATGGTGGAACTTTGGGGTAACGACTGGCGAACAGAGATAAACCAAGCAAGCAATAAATACATTATTGTGTTAAGTCCGAATGGCACTCAAGCTCCTGCAAAATGTAGCTGTCACGTATTAGCTGTAGACCCACTGTATCCAGATATACTAAGAGAGTTAATTGATAATATTCACACTAAAAGTAGTGAACCAATCCGACTAGAAAATACTCCTGTTTATGGGCAAATACTGATAGCTGAGGATAATAAAACCAATCAACTATTACTTGAAAAGCAATGTCAAAAGCTTGGTATTAAGGCTGTAATAGTCGAGGATGGTTTCGCTGGGTTAAAAGCGCTTGAGAATAATCATTTTGACTTATTATTAACAGACTGCCACATGCCGGATTTAGATGGTTTTGGCTTAGCGAAAAGTATACGAGAAAAAGAGCAATTTAAGCATTTACCTATTATCGGTTTTACAGCTGACTCATCGAAAGAATGTCTAAAAAAAGCTTTAGATTCAGGTATGAATAGCGTTCTTTTTAAGCCGTATAAACTAAATGAATTATATAATAGATTGGCTGAGTTTATTGACCTCAACACGAGTGATGTTGAAACCATTGATAATACATTTATAAATATACAAGGTGTTAAAGATAAGCAGCATTGGTTAACTGTTTTTGGAAATGAAAATGATGCAAAAATGTTAGCTGAGGTGTTTATAAACAGCTTACAAGAGGATGTGGATAATTTATCTACGCACTTAAAAAATCATGATATTGAAAAGATTTCTCGTTCAATCCATAAGCTTAAAGGTGGAATTGTTATGCTTCAATACCCACCGTTGTCAGAACTTATCGTGCAGACAGAAAATAGATTTAATCAACAACATGACACTTTGGTTGTCGAAGGGTTGATTTCAGAGCTACTTGACGTAATAGATAAAGTTAAGTTATGGCTTTAATATAATGAAAAGTGCTATAAAAAATAAGCATGTCATAGATTAATTTATGATTTAATTATATACTCATGAACGTTTAACATCTAACTTAAATTTTATATCCAAGAGAGCTCTAAATGAAAGAAATCCGATCTTTTGTTAAATCTGCGTCGTTAACTGAGCTTGAAAAAGCCAAGCAGCTAATTGACACAGCAATCGAGAAATATACTCAACAGCAAGAAGCTAAAAAAGAAGTACTCGATTTGTTAAAAGAAAAAGGACTTACATTAGAAGATTTACAAGATGTAGCAAGTACAGATAAGCGTACTAAAGTTAAACCAAAATATCGCATCGAGTATAATGGTGAAATCGTTGAATGGACGGGTCGTGGTAAACGTCCTAAAGCGTTCCAAGGTGTCGATCTAACTAAGCACTTGGCTTAATTTTTTGCTTTAAAGAATATGAAGGGAAGCGTATGCTTCCCTTTTTTATGTCGAATATTCCGATAAAATGAAGTACGTACTCAGACCCTACCAAAAAGAGGCCGTAGAACGCACGGTTGCTCACTTTCGACAAACAGATGATGCTGCACTGATCGTATTACCAACAGGGGCAGGGAAAAGCCTTGTTATTGCAGAGCTTGCGCGTATTGCCAAACAAAAAATTATGGTGCTTGCACATGTCAAAGAATTGGTGGAGCAAAACGCAGAGAAATATATGAGCTTTGGCTTTAAGGCGAGTATTTTTTCAGCAGGTTTAAAGCAAAAGTCTTTAACAGAGCAAGTCACCTTTGCAAGTGTGCAGTCCCTGGCGCGCAATACCGATAAGCTGAGTGATGCCTACTCTTTGTTGATCATTGATGAGTGTCACCGTGTCAGCGGTGATGAACAAAGCCAATACGGGCAGGTGATAGCGAGTCTAAAAAAACAAAACCCCAACCTTAAAGTGCTTGGCTTAACTGCGACACCTTTTCGTATGGGGATGGGCTGGGTTTATCATCATCATTATCACGGTTTTGTTAGAGGTGATAAAGATGCGCCATTTAAAAAGTGTATTTTTGAGTTACCACTGCGCTATATGATTAAGAACGGCTATTTAACGCCGCCGCATGAAGTCGATGCTGCTATTAGTCATTATGACTTTTCATCACTACCGAGTGATTCATTCGGTCGATACAATATCGAAAATATGAATGCATTATTGAAAGATAACACACGGGCAACAAAAGCTATTATCAAGCAAGTTATAGAATACAGTGAACAGCGTCATGGCGTGATGATCTTTGCCGCAACCGTGATGCATGCCAAAGAAATTACCGGTTACTTACCAGAGCAAAATACTGCACTTATAACCGGCGATACCGATAATAACGAACGTGACCGAATTATTAATCAATTTAAAGCAAAACAAATAAAATATTTGGTTAATGTATCTGTGCTCACGACAGGCTTTGATGCTCCTCATGTTGATTTCATCGCGATTTTACGGCCAACCGAATCGGTCAGTTTATACCAGCAGATTGTAGGTCGGGGCCTGCGCTTAAGTGAAGGAAAAAAAGACTGCTTAGTGATTGACTATGCAGGTAATGGTTTTGATTTGTTTTATCCTGAAGTGGGCAGTAAAAAAGCGCAAAGTGATAATGAGCCTGTTCAAGTACTGTGTCCGGGTTGTGGATTTGCGAATATTTTTTGGGGTAAAACAGACAGCGAGGGCAAAGTGATTGAGCATTTTGGCAGACGTTGCCAAGGCTTGCTAGACGATGGTGAAGAACAAGTTCAGTGCGATTATCGCTTTCGGTTTAAAGAATGTGAGCAGTGTGGTGAACAAAATGACATTGCTGCAAGGCAGTGCCATTCTTGTGGTGCCATGATGGCAGACCCTGATGATAAACTACGAGAAGCACTAAATTTAAAAGATGCCTTGGTATTAAGGTGTAGTGGTTTGTCAGCTCAGGTGCTCGCAAAAGGTTTACTTAAAATTAGTTATTATGATGAGGACGGTGCAAGTTGTGATGAGGTATTTAACTTAGCAAATGACACCGGACGATTTATTTTTAATAAGCAGTTTGGTAAGAGAGCAGCACCAGGTTTTACACCAATTGAATGGCAAAGCGCTGAGCAGGTTGTAAATTTACAGCAGCAACTACTGGCCCCCGATTTTGTGATTGCGCGTAAAAATAAAAAATATGGTTGGAAAGTGGCAGAAAAGCTATTTGATTATCAGGGGAGTTTTCGTAAAGCGAATCAACTAAATTGATTCGCTTACAAAATTGGCTGGCAGGCTTATTGTTCTTCAGCCATTAAACCCCAGCCATCACCATAACCATTATGGCCATTAGCGATGCTTTCTAAGTATTGCTCAGTTTGGCTAAGTAAAGTGTGATCTGGCACCATCTTCACGCGGGTAATTACTTCCCACACCCCTGTATCTGGGCATTTGGTTAACTCTGTTGAAGGAGCAAGCTCATCACTTGTAATCGCTTCAGCAAATTTTTCTGCTTCAGGTTTTTGTTCAAAAAGAATATAGAAATCGATGGTTTGCATACTGGTTAAATCGACACCAGCTTCAGCTATTTCAGCTAATAATTGACCGTTTTCGTCATCAGGGAAGTGCATTTAGTCGCTCATTCATTATAAATCTAGGTATTATCCGCTATTGTAGCGAAAATAATTGTTTAACGCTTACTAATTTTAGCATTTCAATTATGTCGGTGACTATTGCACTGTGCTAGTATCTTTTTGTACTCATTTTAGATTATGACTCCTCCAAAAAAGTAAGGATATTTTTTGTATACTCGGCATTTCTTTTTTGTCTTTTTGTTTATCTGCTTTTCATACAGCCAGCATGCATCGAGTGCAGCTACGGTTATTAAAGATTATAAAATTCAGGGGATCAGTGATGAGCTCGAAAAGAACGTTGAGCTTTACATAAAACAACTTATCGATGAAAAAACTTCCAAGGCATTAAAGCGTCATGCTAAAAGCCAAGTAGAAATGAGTTTAAAAGCCCTTGGCTATTACAAACCGACCATCAAAATTAGTTTCGATAACGCGCAGCAGCTATTAATTGTAGATGTTGAACGAGGCCCTGTTACCCGAATTGCAGATATCAACGTAACTATCACTGGTGCCGGGAAAGATGACGCTGAATTTATGTCTGCTGTCAATAGTATCAAAATCAAGCAGGGTGACTTTTTAAATCACGGTAAATATGAGGCTGCTAGAAAAGGTATTGAAAGCCAGCTATTAGAGTTAGGCTATTTTGATGCGCAGTGGCACGAGCATAAATTGGCCGTATCGCTAAAAAATAATAGCGCAAAAGTCATTTTTAATGTCGATACCGGTCCTCGCTATCAGTTTGGTGATATCACCATTGGTAGTGAGACTCCCGCTGAAAAATACATTCGTTCGCTGGCGGAGTTTAAACAAGGTCAGCCATATAAAGCGACTGAGGTTTCTGATTACAACTTAGCGCTATCGAGTACCCCTTATTTTACCAGCGTGCGTGTGTATGCAGACATTGCAAAACGTAAAGATAATCAAGTGCCTGTTAATGTTGATGTACTACATAAGCCAGCCAATAGCTATGAAATCGGCGGTGGTTTCAATACTGACTTTGGCCCAAAAGTTCGTTTTAAATGGACCAAACCTTGGATCACCGAAGATGGCCACTACTTAGAAAGCAATTTAAACGTCTCTGAAAAGCAACAAGACATATCATTGGGCTACACGGTACCGGTCGATGATCCTAATGATGACCTTTGGCGTTTTTCTCTGGGTTACAAGCTCGAAGATGGAGTAACCAATGATCTGTATAGCAAAATATTAACCGGACAATTGCAAAGGCAGTGGCTAACCGAAGACGATTGGGTGCGCACGGCCTTTTTAAGACGTGATTATGAAACCTATCGTATTGGTGATGAGGAGCAAAGTGCAAAAATGCTGATGCCCGGCATCAGTTATGCGAAAAAAGATACTGAAGGGGGGACAACACCTTATGAAGGTTACCAATGGATGGTTTCGGCCGAATTTGGTTTAAAAGATATGATGTCTTCAACCAACATTTTGCGCTTACAACTGCAAAATGCCTGGCTAACTACTTTTGCAGATCGCCATATGTTGTTTTTAAGAGCCAACCTAGGTGCCATGCTGGTCGATAATATAAATGATGTGCCGTTATCACTGCGTTTCTATGCCGGTGGTGATCAGAGTGTACGTGGTTTTGCCTATGAATCTATTTCCCCAGAAGATAAGGAAGGTCGGTTGATCGGTGGTAAATATTTGATGAGTGGCACTGTTGAATATAACTATCAATTTGCTGAGCATTGGCGCGCAGCCTTATTTGTCGATAGTGGTACTGCGACTAATGATTTTAGTGACCGCGTCGAAGTCGGTGCCGGTTTTGGTTTTCGGTATTTAACACCTGTTGGCCCGGTGCGTATCGACCATGCTTGGGGTCTGACAAAAGAAAGCAAAAGTACCCGATTAAGTATTACCATAGGGCCTGAAATCTAATGAAGATGTTAAAAAAGATAACCAAGGTTCTATCAATCACGATGGCAAGTTTGCTAGTCATTGTGTTTTGTTTGTTATTCACCGCACCCGGTAATCACTTTATTGCATACACAGCTAATAAGTTAATTGATGGCTTAACAATAAAGCTGCCATCTGGGCGTTTTTTATATAACGATGCGTTTGATGTTCATTTTGAAAATCAAGGCATCAAGCTTGATGCAAAGCAGCTAAAAATTGATTTGTTCTGGTGGCGTTGTGATGGCATTTGTCTTGATAATTTAAGCGCACAGTCGATAGATTTAAATATTAAAAGCCAAGCTGCATCAACTGAGCAGAGCTCTGAAACAGAGCTTGAAGTTGCACAAGCCGCACAAATTAGCTTACCAATGAAAGTAGCTGTTAAGCGAGTTGCAATTAATCGCTTTAATCTCGCGCACCCGAGCGCCGATGTAACAGTCAATAAATTGAACTTAAGTGGTCGTGGCGAAGCATCAGATCTTACAGTGGATTCACTGACCATTGCTGATGTTGCTGTAATGCTGCACGAAGCAAAAGAGCAGCCTAAATCAACGCCATTAACAGAGCTTCCAGCATTACCAGCACTTGATATTACGCTACCGATTAATGTTGAGTTAAAGCAACTTCAAATCAGTAAAGTTGCTGTTACTCCTTATGGCGCAGAAGAGGCTCAGCTTGTCGAAAATATTGAATTGGTAGCTTCAGCCAAGGGAAGCGATATTAATCTTGAAAAGCTTGCTGCAAGTTATCAGCAATGGCAATTGAACACCAATTTAACGGCAGCGCTTGCGGGTAAAAATACAGTTGAGGGGGCTGTGTCTCTAAATAGCAATGAGCATCAAGCTAAGTTATTAGTTTCAGGGCCGCTTGAGGATTTAAAGTTAGACCTAGTTACACAGGGAGCATACCCAGCAGAGTTAAAAGGGGCTGTGAACCTAAAACAAACAAATTACCCATTTGATTTAACTGGTCAAATAGCAAAGTGGCAAATAGCAATAGATACACAACAGCTGCAATTATCGGACTTTGATTTAAAAGCGAAAGGCCATGCCGATGCTTATGCTGTTGATTTGAGCCTAGTAACGCAGTTAGATGCATTACCGGCAATGACTGTGAAATCGCAATTACAAGGTAGTTTAACAAACGCAAAACTTGAGCAGTTAAGCCTTAATACTAACGACAGTAAAGCAGAAATTACCGCATCAGTTGATTGGTCAAATGGCATAAAAAGTCAATTTAAAGGGGTTTTAAGCCACTTAAAAGCCCAATATTTAACGGATGCACTAACCAGTGATTTATCTGGTGAATTTAATGGTTCATTTAACTTACAAGCAAGTGAGTGGCAGCTTGCCTTAGATAATACGCAATTAAATGGCTCTGTGAATGAAGTACCTGTGACCTTGCTGTCGGACTTTGAACTTGATAGCAGCTTGCATGCGAGTTTCAATAAACTAGAAGTGAAAAGCGGTAAAAATGAAATTGCTTTATCGGGTCAGGTAGATGATGTATGGCAAGTTGACGGCAAATTGCGTTTAGATGCAAGTGGTCAGGATATCTTGCCTATGCAAGGCAAGGGCTTTGCTGATTTGAGTTTGCGTGGTGAGCGTCTTGCGCCAACGGTTGATTTAAATTTAGTTCTTAATACATTGAGCTATCAAGATATTCAGGTTGATGGTTTAACATTAAAAGGGCAATTTGATTACGCTGCAGACTGGCAAACGGATGTGTCATTGGTGCTTGATTCTGCATCGATTAGCGAACACAAAATTAATCAAATTGAGTTAGACGCCAGCGGCGATAAAACAGATCACCATTTAACTTTTTTACTCGATGCAGACCAAGGCAAGGCGTCATTTGATATTGACGGTAAATTTAATAAAGAAACCTGGCAAGGTGCGCTGAGCCAAATTCTTGTTACCGATAATCAGGTGCGCTTTGGCACTAATAAACCAGTTAATATTCAAGTTAATACCAAGACATTTGACTTTAATGTCACTGCGCATTGCTGGCAAAGTGATAACTCAAAACTTTGCTTTGAGACTTTGCAGCAAACTAAGCAGTTAGGCCAGTTAAATGCACAGCTTGCAGCGTTATCGATTGCTGAATTTAAACACTTCTTACCAGATAACTTGAAAGTAACAGGGGATGCAAGCGGGGAGTTTGTTGCCAACTGGAATAATGGCGCACTAAAAACCATTCGTGCCAATATCAAAACTCAGCAGCTTGAAGCATCCTTAATCGATGGTGCAAGTGTCTACAAGTTACCGGTTGAGGTTTTAGATATATCGGCAATGAGCGATGCACAAGTTGGTAAACTTAATGCCACTATTGATTCATCAGTGTTAGGTAAAGTAACGTCAGAGCTCAACATTGATGATATTCAAAATCAACAGACCTTAGCGGGCGACTTGGTTATTGAGAAAATTGAGTTAACAAACTTACGACCTTTTATTGCTTCACTTGAGCAATTAACAGGCGACATTAAAGGTCGATTAGCAATCGCAGGTACTTTAAAAGAACCATTACTCAATGGTGATTTTGATGTCGAAAAAATCAACCTTGAAGGGGCAAACCTGCCTGTATCGCTGCAAAACTCTTATGTGAACATTGCCTTTAATAACCAAAGTGCGAAGCTGACAGGTGAGCTTAAAGATACCGAAGGGGGCGCGCTTAATTTATCTGGTGGTGTTGATTGGCAGCAAGATTTACCTGACGTTGACGTGAAATTAAACGGTAAGGAGTTTTTTGTGCGTGCCCAGCAAGATGTCACCTTTAAAGTATCGCCAGATTTAACTATGTCGTTGAAGAATAATGCGTTTAATCTTGATGGCCAAGTTGTAGTGCCATGGGGTCGTATTGCCATTGAAGAGCTGCCAGAAGGCGCTGTACAAGTCAGCGATGATGAAGTCATTGTTGATATTGAGCAGCAACAATCAGAAAAAGTCCCCTTTGACTATGCCATAAACCTAAAGGTGTTGGTTGAGAATGATGTGCGCATTGATTCGTTTGGCTTACAGTCTAAAGTTGAAGGTGACATTAACATCAGCATGGACCAAGTTACACCGATGATAGCAACGGGTGAATTGAACCTTGTTCAAGGTACCTATCGTGCCTTTGGGCAAGACTTGCAAATTCGCACCGGTCAGGTGGGCTTTAGCGGCTCTATTGATAAACCGTACCTAAACATTAAGGCAATTCGTAATCCGGATAACACATCTAATGGCGTGATTGCAGGTATTACGTTAACTGGTAATGTCGAACAACCTTCATTAAAAGTGTTCTCAGAGCCTGCGATGGACCAAGCCCAAGCATTGGCTTATTTATTAAACGGGCAACCTCTTGATGAAGGAGATAGCTCAACCGATGCGATGCTCACCCAATTACTGCTTGCCCAAGGTGTAAATCGCAGTGAAGGTGTGGTATCCAAAATCGGTGAAAGCTTTGGTTTGTCTGATGTAAGCTTAAGCTCCAGCGGCAGCGGGGACGACACCAAAGTTGAAATATCTGGTTACGTCACACCGGGTATTCAAGTGAAATACAGTGTCGGCATTTTTGATTCATTAAGTGAAGTGGCGGTACGCTATCAATTGCTGTCGCAATTGTATATCGAGGTCACCAGTGGCTTGAATCGAAATGTTGATATTCTTTATAAATTTGATTGGGACTAATACATCTACTTGGCACCATAAATCGCTTTTACTTGCTTATTAAGGCATAAGTTAATAGGCTGAATTGTCAATTACTTAAAAAGATAATAACAATGAAATTAAGTCTATTAACTCTGTGCCTTGGCGTAGTATTAGCTGCACCAATTGCTGCAAAAGAAAAAAGCCAAAAACGTTCTGCTAGCGAAATCATTAAAACCGCAAGTAGCAGTGAGTGGCGAAAAGTCAGTGCCGAAAACGTTATTAAATTAACCTTACCTACAGGCGCTGCTTATATCGAATTAAACGATAAACTAGCGCCCATTCACGCAAATAACATGCGACAGCTTGCCAAAGAAGGGTTTTATCAAGGCCTGAGTATGTATCGCTTTGTTGAAGGATTTGTTGCGCAGGGCGGGGATGCCAGCGAAAGTAAACCTGTTAAAAATGCCAAAAAAGGGTTACCCGCTGAGTTTTATCTACGCACCAAGACTCCTTTAGCGATTACAGAGCTTAAAGGGCCTGATGGCTATGCTGCTAAAACGGGCTTTTTAAATGGCTTTGCTGTGGCACAAAACCAAAGCCAAACCGAAACATGGCAAGTACATTGCCCAGGAATTTTTGCCATGGCCCGCGGTAATGATATCAATTCCGGTGGTACCGAATTTTATATAACCATCGGCAATAGCCAACGCTATTTAGACCGTAATATCACTGTGTTTGGTCGTGTTTTAGAAGGCATGGAACACTTTAATCTCTTGCAGCGTAAAGCCACTGATGGTCAGACATTTAACCCCATCACAGATATGCAAGTATTAGCAGATATCAAAGACACAGATAACAGTGAATTTCGGGTGATGAAAACAGACTCAAATGCGTTTAAAGCCCTTATTGAAGCGCGTAAAAATCGCGTAGAAGCATGGTTTGTTGAAAGCCCTGATTACATCGACGTTTGTGCCATGCCAATTCCAACCGAGAGGATTATGCCAACTCGCAATAATACTTAATCATTTTTTAGGGATTAAATCTGTCGCTAACTGCGTTAAAAATCTCTCATTTACGACTGCATGGATGCAGGAGGTAGAGCAATGCAGGAGCAATTGCCGAGAACAACTAAATAACGTAATTTTTGCCTTGTTATCAACGAGATTTTATTGCCTCAAAACTGTTCACTTAATTAAGCGAATTGGCATAAATAAAGCCATGACCACCTGATAGATTATTTGATACAATATCAGTCTATTGGTTAAGAAATATAAGGGTATCGGGTGGTTAACCTAGGTCCGCTGTTCGGCGAATTAAAAACGTGTTTACGCAAAGATCAATTCATCTTCAAAAAACGCCTACATGGCATAAAAAAAATCAACGATGAAACTAAGCAAGCGAGCATAGCGCAAAAAATAGCTGAAGATATTAGCCGTTCTCAGCAATTGCGCGAGCAACGTTTGGCTGCCTTGCCTAAAGTGACCTACCCAGAGCAACTTCCTGTTAGTCAAAAGAAAGATGACATTAAACAGGCGATCGCCAATAACCAAGTGGTGATCATCGCCGGTGAAACAGGCTCAGGTAAAACGACGCAGATCCCAAAAATGTGTTTAGAGCTTGGCCGAGGTGTTGACGGATACATTGGTCATACTCAACCTCGTCGACTCGCGGCTCGAAGTGTCGCGAATCGTATTGCAGAAGAAATGCAATGCGAGCTAGGCCAACAAGTGGGCTTTAAAATTCGCTTTAGCGACCAAGTTTCTGACAATAGTTACATTAAATTGATGACAGACGGTATTCTGCTGGCTGAAATTCAACAAGATAGGTACCTAAATCAATACGATACCATCATCATCGATGAGGCCCACGAACGCAGCCTAAATATCGATTTCATCTTAGGCTATTTAAAAAATTTACTGCCAAAACGCCCTGACTTAAAAGTTATTATCACCTCAGCAACAATTGACCCTGAGCGTTTTTCTAAACATTTTGATAATGCGCCAATCATTGAAGTATCTGGTCGTACATTCCCCGTAGAGGTTCGTTACAGACCAACCACTGAAATCAATAAAGACGACATGGAAGCAGATGGTGACCAACTACAGGGAATTTTTGATGCAGTCGATGAGCTTTGCGATGAAGGCCCCGGCGATATTCTGATTTTCATGAATGGTGAACGAGAAATTCGCGATACCGCCGATGCGTTATCGAAGCGAAACCTCAAAGGCACGGATGTTTTACCGCTATATTCGCGTTTATCAAACGCTGAACAAAACCGAATTTTTGCGCCGCACAGTCGCCGTCATATTATTTTAGCCACCAACGTTGCTGAAACGTCATTAACGGTGCCGGGTATTCGCTATGTTATCGACCCAGGTACCGCGCGTATTAGCCGCTACAGCTATCGAACAAAGGTTCAACGATTACCGATTGAGCCAATTTCACAAGCCAGTGCCAATCAGCGTAAAGGTCGCTGTGGTCGTATTGAAGCGGGTATCTGTATTCGTTTATACAGTGAAGAAGACTTTAATTCGCGACCAGAGTTTACCGATCCTGAAATTTTACGCACCAACTTAGCTTCTGTTATTTTGCAAATGCTCGGCTTGGGACTTGGCGATATGCAGCAGTTCCCGTTTGTGCAAGCGCCAGATAGTCGCAATATCAACGATGGTTTAACGCTACTTGAAGAACTCGAAGCAATTAAGCCTGCTAAACGTCATAAAAAGACGGAACTCACTAAATCAGGCAGAAGTTTAAGTCGCTTACCTGTTGACCCGCGCCTAGCAAAAATGGTGCTCACGGCTGATGGCTTAGGCGCACTGCGTGAAGTGATTATTATTGTTGCAGCATTGTCGATTCAAGATCCAAGAGAGCGACCACAAGAAAAACGCGGCGCAGCGGATGAAAAGCATGGCCGCTTTGACGACCCAGATTCAGATTTTATCGCCTTTTTAAATCTCTGGAATTACCTTGAAGAGCAGCAATCTGAATTGAGCAATAGCCAGTTTAGAAAGTTATGCCAAAAGGACTTTTTAGCCTATATGCGTATCCGTGAATGGCAAGATATTGTTTATCAGCTATCAACGGTGTGCAATGAAATGGGCATGAAGGCCACCACTAATGTTGCTGATAGTGACCGAATCCATCAATCTTTATTGAGCGGTATGTTAAGTCATATTGGTTTTAAAGATGAAAAACAAATCTATAAAGGCGCCCGTAATAGCCAGTTTCATATTTTCCCAGGTTCTGGATTATTTAAAAAGAGCCCAAAATGGATTATGGCGGCGGAGCTTGTCGAAACCAGTAAGCTTTATGCTCGCATCAACGCGCGTATAGACTTGAAATGGGTGGAAGGCTTTGCACAGCATTTAGTGAAACGCAGCTACAGTGAACCGCACTGGGAGAAAAAGCCGGGTGCAGTTATCGCGTTTGAACAGCAAACCTTGTATGGCCTATTAATCGTTAATAAGCGCCGTTGTGTGTATAGCAATATTGATCCGAAAGTAAGTCGCGAGTTATTTATTCGCACCGCCTTGGTAGAGCAAGAACTGGGTCAAAATGAAGGTTTCTTACAATATAACCAAGAATTAATTGAAGATATTCAAGTTCTTGAAAATAAATCACGTCGCCGTGATATCTTGGTTGATGAACAAACCTTATTTGAATTTTACGACAAGAAAATTCCGCAAGATGTAAATAATCGTGCCGCGTTTAATAAGTGGTGGAAAGGGCAAAAGCAAAAAGATAAGCGCTTTTTGCATATGTCTCGAGAAGAGTTAATGCAGCATGGTGCCGATCATGTCACCGAGTTTGATTACCCTGATACTTGGCAGCAAGAAAACTTATTATTACCACTGGCTTATCATTTTGATCCGGGGCAAGCCGTTGATGGTGTGGCGGTACAAATTCCGGTGGCACTGTTAAACCAAGTACAAGAAACTGGCTTTGATTGGCATATTCCAGCATTTCGACATGAGTTAATTTGTGCGCTGATCAAATCACTACCAAAAACAATTCGTCGTAATTTCGTGCCTGCACCAAACTATGCCGATGCGGTACTCGCTGCAATCGAGCCAATGCAAGGTAACTTAATTGATGCAATTAGCACGCGTTTATTGCGTATGACTGGGGTGCGTGTTGAGCCTGATGCATGGGATTTATCAACCCTTGCTCCGCATTTACGCTTACAGTTTGAAGTACGTGATGAAAACGATAAGTTACTTGCTCGCGGTTTAAATCTGACTAAGCTTAAAGCTCAGTTGCAAGGTAAAGTGACGGATACTTTATCTAAAGTAGCTGACAAGGGTATAGAGAAAGCTGATTTGACCGAGTGGAGTTTTGGTGAGTTACCAAGCTCTTACGTGAAAAAGCAAGGTCAATACGAAATTAAAGCATTTCCGGCGCTGGTGGATAAAAAAGATTCAGCAGCAGTTGAGCTATTTGATAATGAACACAAAGCACAGCAGGCGCACCAACAAGGTTTACGCCGCTTGGTATTATTAAACGTGCCATCACCGATTAAATATTTACAGCAAAACTTACCGAACAAATCTAAATTAGGTTTGTACTTTAATCCGTTTGGTAAGGTGAATGACTTAATTGATGACTGTATCGCAGCAGCCGTCGATAGCCTATTAACTAAATATGGCAACATCCGCACTGCAGAGGCATTTGAAAAGGCCAAAGAGCAAATTCGCGGCGAGCTTGGTGACACAGTTGTTGAGATTGCCACCCAAGTAGAACAAGTGCTGAGTATAGCTCATGGCTTAAATAAACGTATGAAAGGACGCGTTGATTTAACCATGATTACGGCGCACGGTGATATTAAATCACAGTTACAAAGCTTAGTTTTCAAAGGCTTTGTAAGCCAGCATGGCGCAGCAAAAATGACGGATTTAATTCGTTACTTAAAAGCTATTGAACGCCGCTTAGAAAAGTTACCGGTTGATCCTAATCGCGATCGTTTATGTGTATTAGAGCTTGAAAAAGTGGCCGAGCAATATCAAAAACTTACTAACAAAATTCCAAAGGGGATGCCTGTACCAGAAGAGATTTCAAATATCTTTTGGATGCAACAGGAGTTGCGCGTTTCTTTATTTGCACAAACACTGGGGACACCCTATCCTGTATCTGCAAAGCGTGTACTAAACGCAATTAAAGAAAGTGAGTTATAATTAATGTAAAGGTATTATGGTGAGGGTGAATCCTCATCAAATTGAGTCAAATACATGACTACTAAAAGGAGAGAGTGTGGGTATTGAAAAGGAAAGACCGATTTCTATTCCTGAGCGCAGCATAAATCGGCCTCAACAAACTATCTTAATTGTTGATGATGAGTATTTTAATTATGAGATGCTCAAAGCAAGTTTAGGAAATGAGTTTTCGCTAAGTTACGCGAATTCAGGGGCCTCTTGCTTAACATCGGCTATTGCTGAGCCCCCTGACGCAATCCTTTTGGATGTATGTATGCCTGGCCTTGATGGTTATGACACGTGTCGATTATTAAAAAATACACCTGAAACAGCAAAAATTCCTGTGGTTATGGTGTCTGGACTTGAGACAGAGCTTGAGAAAAAAGCGGGTTTTGATGCCGGATGTGACGCCTATGTAGTGAAGCCATTTTCTGTTAAAACACTTATTGAGAAAATAAAAACACTGGTATAGGAGGCCATATGTTTCATGAGGAGAAACGTGACTTTCGCCGTATGCAAATTCACACCCCTGCAAAGTTAATTCCGCTAGAAGGTGGAGAGGGCAAAGAAGTTGCTGCAATTTGTACAGATTTAAGTGCCACAGGGTTAGCTGTGCAGCTTGATGATGTATTAGAAATAGGTGGTTTGTATCGAGTGTTAATTGCTTCTACAAGTACAGCAATTACTTCGTTTGATGCCACAGCCAAAGTTGTGCGAGCAACCAAGGAGCAAGATGGCTCCTTGAGTGCCGGCTTAGAAATTGTAAGTTTTAACTAGTAAACTTTACAGATCAGGCCTTTAAGATAAAAGCCTTCTGGGTAGCTGCTAGCAATTGGGTGGTCGGCAGCTTGGTTTAGTCGCTCCATGATCAATAAGTCTTTACCTGCATCAAGGGCAGCATCCGCAACCACTTTTTGAAATAAATTTTGTTCCATTAATCCAGAACACGAGAAGGTGAGTAAGGTTCCACCTGGTTTTAAGATTTGCATCGCAATCATATTGATATCTTTATAACCACGACACGCACCCGTTAATTGCGCTTTGTTGTCAGCAAATTTTGGTGGATCCATAACGATAGTATCAAATTGCACACCTTCATCACGGTATTGGCGTAATAACTTAAAGACATCTTGCTTCACAAAATCAACTTTAGATAAATCGAGGTTGTTGTGCTCAACGTTACGCTTAGCAGTATCAAGCGCTGGCTGTGACACATCTACGTTAGTAACGTGCTTACAGCCACCACGTAACGCATAAAGCGAGAAAGTACCTGTGTAGCTAAAGCAGTTTAATACTGTTTTGTCTTTAACAAAGCGCTCAAGAGCAGCACGACTATCACGTTGGTCTAAATAAAAGCCTGTTTTGTGGCCTTCAATAATGTCTACTTCGAGTTTAAGGCCATTTTCTTCGATGATGACAGGTTCTGTTGGTTCCTTACCCCAAAGTAGGCCCTTGATTGGCTCAAGGCCTTCTTTAGTGCGAACATCAACATCTGATCGTTCATAAATATCGCAACCTGGGAAAATAGCCATCAGTGCAGCAACAATTTCACCTTTATGGCGTTCTGCACCGGCACTTAGTAGTTGACAAACAAGTACATTATCAAATTTATCGATAGTAATACCAGGAAGGTAATCAGACTCAGCAGCACTTAAACGAAAACCGGTTAAACCGCCTTCGCTGATCACCTGCTCGCGGGCAGCATAGGCACGGCGCAAACGTTTTTCAAAGAATGCTTGGTCAATGATTTCGTTTTGATCAAAACTCCATACACGAGCGTGAATTTGCGATTGCGGACTGTAAGCAGCAATGGCTAAAAACTTACCGTCATTGTCATAGATAGTGACAGTATCCCCTAGTCCTGGCTTACCTTTTACTTTCTTAATGGCTTTTGAGAACACCCATGGGTGTTTTCTTTTTAATGATTTTTCACGTCCAGCTTGCAGGTAAATAGCAGATGACATAGGGATTCTCGCGTCAAACAAAAGGGGGCATAGTTTAATGAAGCACTGGCAAACATACAATGAATGTTTTGAACAAATCCAGCAAGCACGCTAAAGTAAGCATAATTTCAATTAGTTAATGGTAATAGCCTGTATATGCAGCCAGAAATAGACTTTGCAGCTTTAGAAAATCAGTGTCGAGATTTTATTATGTCTTTACTCCATGCCGATGTCGCACACGATATAAGTCATATTGAGCGTGTTGTGAGGGTTGCAAAACAGTTATGTATTGCCGAGCAGGCAGAAATGGCAGTGGTGTTACCAGCTGCTTGGTTACATGATTGTGTTGCGGTTGCAAAAAATCACCCTGACCGTGCAAAAGCATCGACTATGGCCGCAGACAAAGCGTTGAGTTTTTTAGCCTCAATTCATTATCCTGAGCAGTATTTTAGCGCAATTCATCATGCTATTGCGGCACATAGTTTTAGTGCCAATATCAAAGTACAAAGCGTCGAAGCGCAAATAGTGCAAGATGCTGATCGAATGGATGCATTAGGCGCAATTGGGGTAAGCCGCTGCATGAAAGTAGGGGGCTCAATTGGTCGCTACCTGTATCATAAAGACGATCCATTTTGTTTAAATCGCGAACCAGACGATACAAAATATACCCTCGATCATTTTTTCATTAAGTTGTTACACATCAGCGAGAGTATGAACACGCCATCAGCAAAGGATGAGGCTAAACGACGTACAGAATACATGCTCGCATTTTTAGAACAGTTGAAAACTGAGATAGGGGAGTAACATGGCTATTCCGTCACTATCTGGAGTTGATCACTGCCACTTAAATGTTGATGATTTAGCGGCTGTAGTAAAGTGGTATCAACAAGTACTTGGTTTTAGTGTGGTACCTGAACTCGCTTTTTGGGATGAAGGAAAAGGCCCTTTAACTTTAGAAGATCAAGCAAAGACGATTCGTTTGGCGCTATTTGAAGCAGAAGGCACAAGTAAAGGAATTGCCTTTGGCGCAGATGCAGCACAGTTTTTAGCGTGGCTTGAGCATCTAGCTCAATTTGATATTAAAACCGTTGTTGCAGATCATGGTGTTACTTACTCAATGTATTTTAAAGACTGTGCCGGTAACAGCCATGAAATTACTTCTCACGATTATGAAGCAATTAAAAAAGGCCTCAAATGAGGCCTTAAATACACTATTAGTTGCTATAAGTGTTTTTGATTTCTATGATGCTGTCTATTTGACCGATAAATAAATCGATAAGTTGTGGGTCAAAGTGCTTACCGGCTTCGTCTTTCAATAAGTCGATGGCTTCTTCAACTGACCAGGCTTTTTTGTAAGGGCGCTTCGACGTCAATGCATCAAATACATCTGCAATTGTGACAATACGTCCTTCAATACTGATCTCTTCGCCTTTAAGACCATACGGATAACCCGTACCATCCCATTTTTCATGGTGTTCAAGCGCAAGCTTATGAGCAAGCTGTAATAATGGCGAACTTGAGTTTTCTAGAATCTTAGCGCCAATGAGAGCATGTTGTTTCATATGCTCATACTCTTGCTCATTTAAACGTCCTGGTTTTAATAGAACAGCATCAGGAATTCCTATCTTGCCGATATCATGCATAGGCGCTGCTTGCCTAAGCTGCTCTGCTTCATGCTCACTCATACCATAGGCAAGTGCTAATATTTTACTGTAACGGCTCATACGAGAAATGTGCTCGCCAGTGTCGGTGTCTTTGTATTCTGCGGCGCGGCCTAAGCGTTGGATCAAATCAATATGCGCCAGTTGTAACTGTTCAGCATGAACTAACGATAGATGGTTTTTTACACGAGCCTTTACGATCGCAGGGCTAATTGGTTTGGTAATATAATCGACTGCACCAAGGGCAAAGCCTTCAGATTCATCTTGCTCATGAGAGAGCGCGGTGACAAAAATGACTGGAATATGCGCTGTTTTGGGGTTTGCTTTTAATACTTTACAGACTTCAAAACCAGTCATATCTGGCATCATGATATCCAGTAAAATTAGCTTTGGTGGTTCATTTTCAACAAGCTGCAATGCAAGCTCTCCAGACTTAGCAAATGATAGCCGGTAATCTTTAGCGAGCACTTCTCTGAGCACTTTGAGGTTTGCAGGTTCGTCGTCGACTACAAGAATTCTTTCACGTTCTGAAACGGGAGTCATTTGTGTTCCTTAGCAGCTAATAGGCATTGCTTTAACTCAGTTAAAGCCTGCATCGCTGCATCAAAATCAAAATTATCAAAATGCGCACAAATTTCAACAACCCTGTCTTTATACTCCGCTGGGGCCTCTGTTTGAACAAGGTTTAATAGTTCATCGTCTATTTCTGCGTGTTCAGCTTGCGTGAGCAGTTTATTAACTTTAGCTATTAATGCGCCTATGGGAATAGCGTGCTCCAGCGGTTGATCAACTTTTGACTGGTTAAGGTCCCCAAGCTGAGAGTAAAGAATACGCCATTCTTGTTCACACTCGTCAATCAGTGCAGCAAAGCTATCCTTTTCACGCTCTTTTTCAGCTAAAGTCAGTAGGTCTAATAATTTTGCAAGTGCTAAATTCCCTGCAACACCTTTTAAGGTATGTAAAATTGATTTTTGCTCTGCTTCGCTGAGTGTGGATCCCTTAAGTCGTAGAATACTATGTTGGTGGTTAGCTAGGAATAAGCCAATTTCAGTATTTAGCTTTTCTTTCGAACCCCACATTAACACTCCTTTATCGTAGTTTATGTGTTTTTTATCATTACTTTCGTAGTAATTATGGGTAGTACTAATGTCTAAACCAAGTACTTTGGCTATTTCATGATTTAGTTGACTAATGTCCACAGGTTTATTCGCAAAGCCATTCATGCCAGCTTCTTTAGTGGTCAACTTATCTTGTTGAAGAACGCTTGCGGTGAGGGCGATAATTGGCGTAACCTTTAGTTGTTGTATTTGCTCTAATTCCCGTATCTTCTTACACGCGGTTAAACCATCACACTCAGGCATATGAATATCCATTAAAATGACATCGAAAGTTTGCTTTTCGAACGCTGCAATAGCCTCAAAACCATTGCTTGCGGTTGTGATAGTATGACCTGCCTGCGATAACAAGATTTTAAGTAGCTCGATATTTTGCTCAATATCGTCAACAACTAAAATTCGCAAAGGTGGTAAGGTGAGCTTACTGTGATTAAGAATATCAACTTGTTTTGCATCTCCCTCTTGTAAGGGGAGCGTGAAATAAAAACAACTACCTTGTCCTTCATCGCTAATTACATTGATAGTCCCACCCATTAATTCAACTAATTGCTTGCTGATAGTCGTACCAAGACCTGTGCCTCCAAAACGTCGAGTCATTGTGCCATCAGCTTGCTCAAATGGTTGAAAAATAGCATTTAAACGGTGTTTAGCAATACCAATACCTGTGTCTTTAATTTCAAAGAAGAGTTGATTATTTTGCGTTTTACTGACGCTGACCGTCACAGAGCCTTGCTCTGTAAACTTGATAGCATTGCCTAGCAAGTTATTCATAACTTGGCGAATACGAACTTCATCACCGATATAAACAGGTGCAACATCGTCGTTGATCCTCAGATCAAGCAGTAAATTTTTTCGCTTTGCTTCAAGCCAAAAAGTAGAAACGATGTTATCGAGCAGTGTCTGTAAATTAAAATGCTCAAGTTGTATGTCGAGTTTGCCCTTTTCTAACTTAGCAGAATCTAATACTTCATTAAGCAAGTGCAGTAATGAGCGTGCTGACTTATTAACGGTAATAATATGCTTTTGCTGTTCTTTACTTAATGGGCTATCCATTAAAATATCACTAAAGCCAATAATAGCATTCATAGGTGTGCGAATTTCATGACTCATATTTGCCATAAATGATTGCTTCGCATGAGCCGCAGCCTCAGCTTCTTGTTTTGCTTGCTTTAGTGATTCTTCATATTCATGACGAGCCGTGATATCGATTAACACACCATCAATGCACTTTTTATCAGTATCGACAGTTTCGTTTACTAATCCTTGCTCTAGTAGCCAGATAATCTTACCGTTGCGATGGCGAATGCGATATTCAACGGCGTATTGAGTGTTGTTTACTGCAGCATTTGAGATAATTTCATTAATAGATTGTTTATCATCGCCATGAATGATTTGCTCAAAATTAATTCGACCTGAAATAAACTCATCAGGGCTGTATCCCGTTAAATCTAAAACGCTGGGGCTAATAAACAGCATGCTCCAGTTTTCGTCTAATAGGCACCGAAATACAGCACCCGGCATATTATCCATCAAGGTGCGGTATTGTTTCTCTTTTTCTTCAAGACTTTGCTGCAAAGCACGCTGTTCTGTTAGATCAGTAATAAAACCGACAAATAGTGGCTCTTTGTCTGGTTGTTTTACTTCGCCAAGCCCTAACCGGATAGGAAATAAGTGTCCATGCTTGTGTTTAGCATAAACATTTCGGTTTACCCCGATGATTTTTTTAACTTCATGATTACTGCTATTTGATAAGTAGTCATCATGTTGAGCTGCAATATCATCATTCATTAGTATTTTTACATTTTTGCCTAACACTTCGTGTTGCTGCCAGCCAAAAATGTTCTCTGCTGCTTTATTAAAGCTCAATATCACTCCTTTGATGTTGATAGTCACAATACCATCAACAGCAGTGCTTAAAATGGCTTCTAGACGAGATTCTTCTGCAGACTTTTCAGCGAGTAGCAAGCGAAAACGCACTATACCGTTAAATATTCCGACTAGAGTGGTAAGTAATACGGTGGCGAATGAGACGCTAATTGCAATAAAAACCAGCTGCGATGTTTGGACATTTTCAGATAGCAGAGGGGATGTGGCTACAAACCGAGTTGCAGCCATACCCATGTAATGCATTCCTGATACTGCAAAACCAAATATAATGGCGCAAATAAGGCGATTTTGGAGCGCTGATAGTGCCTTGAAGTGATCACTCAAATGAAAACGTGAATACAACCCGATAAAAGATAAAAGGACAGCAACAATTATGGAGGCTGAAAACCAGCTAGGGTCATAGCGAAGCAGAGGGCTCATCTCCATCGCAGCCATGCCTGTATAGTGCATTGTGCCAATACCTGCTCCAAGTAAAACTGATCCCAAGGCCAATTTAATTGCACGCGGAATACCCGACATATAATGGCGCCTGAAGATTGAAAAGCATATGTAACAAGCTAAAAATGCCGGTAGGAAGGATAAAAACGTGAGTGTGGGGTCGTAATTAACTGTCGTACACAGAGAAAAAGCGAGCATACCGATAAAATGCATACTCCATATCCCACCAGACATTACTAATGCGCCCGTTGCACTGCCTAACCTTTGGTAAGAGATAAACTCAGTCTTGTTTGCTAAATCTATAATATAAAGTGAAAAATAGGCAGCAAAAATAGCTGTTGCGATTGAAAGCGTCACTAATGTGGGGTCGTAGATCCCATTAACAATTAAGCTTGGATTTTGATCGGTTATAAAAAACGTATTTATCATCATATTTATTCGTCACTGCCTTTATAACTAGTCTAATATAAATTGTTAGTTATTTTGAGAAAATACTCTAACTAAACTTCGTAGGTTTTAATTCCTTGGCTATATTTAGTTAAAAAGGAGTATTTTGAGGTGGTAAATGCGTAGAACTGAACAGACTTTAGTAGACCAAATGAAAATTAACGACGTTGAAATTCAGCACAGAATGAGTTTACTGGGGCTCACTTCGAAAAGTTTATCATCACTAATTAATTACAAACCAATTATTGAATCAGCGATTGAAGATGTGGTGAGTGATTTTTATAAAAAGCAAACAGAAGTCGATGAAATATCATTGTTAATTGGTGATGCCGATACATTAACCCGATTAAGAGATGCGCAGCGTCAATATATTATTGATTTATTTTGTGGTCGCTATGAGCATGAATATGTCAACAATAGACTAAGAATAGGTATGGTTCACAAACGTATTGGGGTAGAACCTAAACTCTATTTGTCGGCAGTTTGTACGCTTAAAGAACTGATCTTTGATGTGCTTAGAGAAAAGATTAGTGACCACGCTGAATTACAACAAACTCTAACGGTTATTGATAGATTAATTTATTTTGATACTACCTTAGTGTTTGATACTTACATAGATAGCTTAGTTGGAGAGATTGAGAACGCAAAACGTCGAACAGAAGTCTACGCAAAAGGACTTGAAGAAAAGGTCGCACAACGAACTCAAGAGCTTGAAAAGCTGGCTAAACTAGACCCTCTCACGAACCTTTATAATCGACGCGTAATGCAAGAGCTTTTACAGCGTGACTTAGCAAGAGCTCGGCGCCATAAATCACCGCTTACAATTGTCTATTTTGACTTAGATGACTTTAAATCAATCAACGATACGCAAGGCCATCAAAAAGGTGATGAAGTTCTTAAGTACATAGGCCAATATTTGTTGGAAAATATTCGTGAAATAGACGTTCCATGTCGTTACGGCGGTGATGAATTTTGCATCATTTTGCCAGATTGTGAAGTTGCTAGTGCAACCCATATCTGTGAAAAGCTAATAGGTATTTTTGAGGAGCAGTATCCAGAATTACATTTAAGTGTTGGCATAATCGCAGCCCCACTTGATAGCACTGTTGATGCAGAAGAACTAATTAACCGAGCAGATAAAAAAATGTATCAAGCAAAAAAGCACGTTGGTTCATACATTATGCTTTAGCGAGTCATACGTTTAACGAATACAACCACAAACAAAGCGAGAGAAAAACTACCACAAAACGCTTCTAATGCAGCAATAAATCGTGAAAAACCTATGGGAGTTATGTCTCCGTATCCAAGCGTTGTGAATGTTACTACACTAAAGTAAAAACTATTCAATAAGGCAGATAAGTTGTCTTGCCAAGTGTTATCAAGGCTAAGTTGCAAAATTGTATCGCTATAGCTGACACCGAATAGAAAGTAACAAATTGCGCAGCAGATTATCAGCGAAAGGCTAAAGCGAATAACGTTTTCAGGCTTTTCACCATACCCACAAAGCATATCAATAAAACTCGACGTAATTTGTTTTGTTGATCCTTTTGGATATTGGGCATGGCGCATTCTAAGCTCTTTATAAGTAAAGTTGCCAGCCAGTTCAAAAAGTCCTTGGTTTTCAGATGCCTTCCTTAAGTTTCGATATATCTCTTCGGATTGTTCGAATAAGTCACGAGCTTCATCATAATGTCTATTTTTGCGAGCTTTAATGGCCTGTGCTTCTTGCAGTAAATGCTCGCCTAAATCGATATTGTCAATACGACTATCATTAAACTTAACCCCTAATAAGTTTGTATTCTTTAAATCGCAATAATGTAAGCTGGCATCGTGAAGATTTGCTTTCATTAATGATGCGTTAGCGATTTTGTTATTAAAAAGGTGTGCGCCTGATAGGTTTGCTCGATAAAAGTTACAATAGGATAGGTCATATCCCTCCTCATCATCCTGCTTAATAAGATTAAGACCACTGAGGTTAGCGCGCTTTAGCTGTAACCCATGCAGTAAACCGCCTTTTTTCGCATAACGCTCTAATTTCTGGGTTAGATCTAGTCCTGACTTATCAAACTTACTATCGTGCCAAAAACAGAATCCAGACCCCATATCGGTTTCCAAGCATTTCTTTCCTGAAGGCGAGGTATAACTACAACAAGGTTTATCAGACATAAACATGAAAATTATTTGTTGGTCATCCTTATAGATTAGCAGTTATTTTACAGGGTAAAATGGAATCCATACTTTTTATTAATTGAATTGGCTTATATTTGTTGAACTACACCCTAAAGCGCAGTAAACGCAGAACCACAGTGGCAATTAAAGTTGCTGAACAGAAACTCACTGTTTATGCGCCTTTTTATGTTCCACAAACTGAGATTGATGCCTGGTTAAAGACCAAGCAAGATTGGGTCGATGAACAAATTGCCAAACAATCCATTCATGCTGAACGCCGCCAACTTCCTCTTGTAAACGCGGCGATTAAGTTATTTGGACAAAATGTGCCGATAGTATTTGCTAAAGGCACTAAAAGCACTTGGCAACAAGATGCACAGTGTCGGCTTATTTTATCTATTTCATCACGGGTCAAACATCAAGAAGCAAACTATTTAGCACTGCTCGAGCAGTTTTTACACGAAAAGCTAGAGAGTTATATCGAAATGCGTGTTCATGATTATTGTTTGCAGATGTCTGAAGCTCTACCCACAAAGCTTAAAATTCAACATTATAAACGTCGTTGGGGAAGTTGTAATAAGCGTCGAGAGCTGACCTTTAATTTACATTTAGCGAGTGCACCGACATGGGTGATTGATTATGTGGTTGTACACGAACTTGCTCATCTTAAACATATGAATCACAGTGCTAAGTTTTGGCAACGTGTTAGACAGTTTTATCCAGACTATAAAAACGCTGAGCAATGGTTGAAACAAAATGGCAGTAGTTTGAGTTGGTAGCGATAAGCTAGAAAGAGTAAAGCTAGAAAGAGTAAAGAGTGGTGGAGGGAGCTGGATTCGAACCAGCGAAGGCTGAGCCGTCAGATTTACAGTCTGATCCCTTTGGCCGCTCGGGAACCCCTCCACACAGATTTTACTATTGCATTTGGCCCCACTACCAGAAGGAAGTGGTGGAGGGAGCTGGATTCGAACCAGCGAAGGCTGAGCCGTCAGATTTACAGTCTGATCCCTTTGGCCGCTCGGGAACCCCTCCAATGCAACGGCGCTGATAATAGCAAACTGGTTATTTAAGTAAAGAAAAAAACTAAAGAAAATTGGATTAATGCCGATAACTGATTAATCTGGAATCTATTTGGCTAAAGTCTATGCAAGTTGATGGTTTGTTGCTCAATGAGAGTCACCTCGATAATCGTCTTAATAAAAGTGTTCATGAACATCGCTCTGGTGAGTTTGCATTATTATTAGCAATGCTCTCACATGACGCACTTGATTTTAGTCAATTTCATCTACCTAAAACAGAAATAAGTAATCCTCACGTTTCAGAAGAGGTGCTTAGAGCCCAGTTAGGGGCAGGTCCTAAGCAATCATTAGCTCCAGAGCAATTTGATATGTTGATTGGTCAAGATAATGCTCTTCGATTACTTCAAGGTGGTCTTTCAGACATTCGCTTACGTCATTGTTTAGCACCTGAGCCATTGCATGTTCGAGATGATAAAAATCACATTCCACTAGAAGTGATAGACAATTGTGAGCCCGCAGTAAGAAAACGCTACCTTGATAAAAATCAATCAACTGAGCGTGCCCAAATTGACGCTGCAGCTTTTTACGATAGTTTAACAGAAGATGCTATTCATCAATCTTTGCATTTAATTTCAGCCTAATTGATTAACTACATTGTCACATAAATAAATTAATCTACACTTTAATAAGTAAATTCAAGCAACATTAGAAAAAATACAGCTAATTTTTTATGGCCTTGTTATACTGTGTGCCTATGGCTTAGCGCCATTGTCATTGAACCAAGCTATTAGGACTATAATGAAGAAGACATTCACGCTTAACCACGAGAAGATTAAGTACCCTCGCATGGTTGATGCAGCCAAACACGAAGTAAAAAAATATTTGAAACGTGAGCGTAATAAAACACTCCCAGCTGGTGCTGATTATTGGGCATTTGACTGTAAGTTTGGTGAATCAGCGGATGAAGCCGAAGTTGTTCACGTAGCAGAGATTAATAAATGTATTAGTGATATTGAAGCCAAAGGCTTAACATCGTTTTATGTTGAGATCTTAGCGCGTCCTGCACAGCGTCAACACCAAGAATTTGATGAAGAGTAATTTATACACGGAATCAAAAAATGGGCCTTTTTAGGCCCATTTTTACTTTAAGATAACCATCTATCGAGCAAAAGGATCGGCGTTAATCTTTTCTATATACCAATTACCTTTTTTGCGTATCATTTTTACACTGCGCATATCATCCACTTTTTTACCGTTGAAGTAACCCGTAAAGATTAAATTAATATTAGCCTTATCACCGTACTGTTCACGTAAACTCATATTGGTCATATCAACTTCAATTACAACTTCGTCGTATTGCATGTTAATTAGGTTACGAGCGAATTGGTTTGCGGTGCCATAAGATTTCATAATGCGAGCCATTTTTGGAGTTGCGTATTCCATGGCTTGATTTAAATCGTTTTGGTTATACAGTGCATCAAAATAAAGCGTGGCTGTGTTGCCTGGGGTATTTTTTTCGCCCTGAGGTGACTCTTCAGAGCCACAACCCAACATTAAGCAACTACTCAATAGAGCAAAAATTAGGAGTACGTTTTTCATTATGCTTTGATTTGCTAGATTAAATAATTTTAAGTGTGTGACTAAATGACTGAGATGTAAAGTTAACTTAGTAAAAATGTGGGATTTATTTTTGCTTGGCAATAAAAAAGGATGCCTTGGCATCCTTTCTTAAATTAACTGCACTTGTTATTGAACTAACTCTTTTTCACTGAATTCTTCAGCAAATAATGGGCTAGATAAGTAACGCTCAGTAGCACTTGGTAAAATAACAACGATGTTTTTACCCGCATTTTCAGGTTTTTCAGCAAGGCGTTTTGCAGCAACCACTGCAGCACCAGACGAAATACCTACTAAAATACCTTCGTTTTTCATAAGCTCGTGAGCCATTGCAATTGCATCTTCATTTGATACTTGCTCAGCGGCATCAACAACTTCTAAATCAAGGTTGCCTGGGATGAAGCCAGCACCGATACCTTGGATTTTATGAGGACCCGGTTTAATTTCTTCACCAGCTAAGGTTTGGCTAATAACTGGAGAATTAGTTGGCTCAACAGCAACAGATTGCACGTTTAGGCCTTTCTCGAGTTTCAAATAACGGCTAACACCGGTAATAGTACCACCCGTACCAACACCTGCTACGAAGATGTCGATTTTACCGTCCATTGCTTCATAGATTTCAGGACCCGTTGTTTCAAAGTGAATTTTTGGGTTAGCTGGGTTTTCGAATTGTTGTAAAAGAATGTATTTTCCAGGCTCGCTTGCTTGAATTTCTTTTGCTTTTTCAATCGCGCCATTCATACCTTTAGCGCCATCAGTTAAAACTAGGTTAGCACCTAACGCTTTTAATAGTTTACGACGCTCTAGGCTCATCGTATTAGGCATAGTCAGGGTTAATTTATAGCCACGAGAAGCTGCTACAAACGCAAGTGCAATACCTGTGTTGCCAGAAGTCGGCTCGATTAACTCTTTGTCTTTGGTTAATACGCCTGACTTTTCTGCTTCCCAGATCATTGAAGCGCCAATACGGCATTTAACACTAAAGCTTGGGTTACGTGATTCTACTTTAGCAAAAACATTACCTGAGGTTACGCGGTTAAGCTTTACAATCGGTGTATTACCAATTGTTAATGAATTATCTTCAAAAATGTTAGACATAGTGTTCCCTTGGAAGCAATTTATTCAATCGTGATCAACTAGCTTAGGCTATTGATCTGTAATAGTCACACTTTACTGTGACTATTAAAAAACGAAAGTAAAGTTTGGCTATAACATATAGCGAATAGGCTTATAGCATTTAGTAATAAGGTGAGAAAAGAAGGGCGCGCACCGAAAGGTGCGCTCATGGAGTCTTAAAGTAACCAAGCGTAGCTAAATTTAGCAAATAGGGTACGCTGCTCTTTAGTTATCGATGAAAGTTCATCATCTTGATAGCCATTATCAGAGTAACCTGCAAAGAATACTGTTTGCGGGTTCAGTTTGTAAGAATACAATAACTGGGTGGCTAACTTTTTATATTGGCTATCTACATCATCAATGTAATTAGCTTGATTACGTTCTAAATCGGTATAAATGACTGCAAGGCGTAAAAAGCTATTCACGTTAAACTGATAAGTTAACCGCACATCACTTAAATTTGCGGTAAATACTTCGCTACCATCAGCTTCAAGTTGCTCATAAGTATGACGTAAACGTACTTCAAAATGTTTACCAAGGTTCATATTCAGTACCGGGCGTATATGAAACTTATCACCAGTGCGGTTATTGGCTAAGTCAACGGCATTACCTGTATACATATATAAAGAAGCAAAGACCCCAGCGGTTGGTTTAAAATCACTGTAAAAGCCAACGCCATTTTCGCTAAATAAATCTGTGTTGCCGTCTATATCTAAACGTGATTTATCGTGGCGAAGACCTGTACGGTTTCGGTGTTCAACAGAGACTTCAAAAAAGCTTTGTAATGGGCCGCTGACAGAAAAGCTGGTTTGTGCTTCTTTTTCAAGAAGTTCATTATTTTCGTTGTGGGTAATATCCCAATCGGCATACAGGTTAGCGCGGTTCCACCAATTACCTTTATCACCATACCAGCGGTATTCGCCACCTGTAGTAAACTTTTTAAAATCAACTTGCGAGATAAAACCTAAGTCAGCTCTTAAATCAGCATCGCGATAATTATAGTCAGCAAATGCACGCCAGTACTTCTCATCATGTTGATACTTAACATAGTAGCCAGTACCCGATTGTTGTTCTTTACTTAAAACACGAAGTACACTTTCGTTATAGTCGCAATCACTATTTAATTCGCAAATTACTTGCTCAGGTTGTAAACAGTTATCACCATCACATAACTCGTCAATAAAGTCCTGACTGTATTGCGTTTGTGACTTTAATACTTGTACTAGGAAAACATCGTTCACTGTTGGTTTGTATTTACTATCAATACTATAAACCGTGTTTCTATAATCATCACTTTGTCTGTGAGTTGCTGTTGAACCAAGTGATAACCCTGATTTAAAGTCGTATCGGTATCGCAGAGCACCGTTTTCACTTTTCTCGTCAAGGGCGACAAGAGATGAACCTAAATTGCCCGGGATCAACACATTGGTTTGCGTATCATTGGCAATAAAACCGGCAAATGTATGGCCATTTTTGCTACCTGTGATCTTGGTTCCATAATCTGGTTGGGCAATATTACGGGTATGAATAAGGTTAAGTGTTGATGCAAAGTAGTCAGCGTTATCTAAAAAGAAGGCACGCTTTTCTGGGAAGAACAAGCTGAAATTATTATTCACACTCAATTGAGCAACATCCGCTTCAACCTGTGAAAAGTCAGGGTTAATCGTCGCATTTAAGGTAATATCTGGGGTGATCCCCCATTTAACATCCAGGCTGGCTTCAGTATTGTTCTCTGACTCCCAATCAGCCACTTGTGCGCCATCGATATCACGAGTCTCATTTTTGCCAAGCACAACAGATGGAATAATCGCCACGTTATTGCCTTGCTTTGCTTGTTCAAAACCTTGATAACTTGGCATTTGGCAAATCCAACAATTGTTACCATGGTCAATTTGCATATTTGAGATACGCAAACGCTCACTACGCGGTAAAAATCGTAAAAACTCCATCGCCATCGTTTTGGTTGCTACGCTGTCGTCAAAATTCAATACGCGTAAGGGAATAGCCACTTCTACTGTGTAGCCTTTATCATGAATAACACCAACACTATCCCAAATACCGTCCCATGATGAGCTTTCATGTTTAGTCAGTTCGTTTTCTATCGAGTCTTGTTGTACGCCAAGTGGGTTAATGAAAAACTGATAAGCTAATTGAGCATTATTGTATGAATCAATTTTCAGCCCCACTAAGTCATCATCCCATGCTGCATCACGATCACGATAGAAAGCGCGTATTAGTTCTGGATTTGGGTCGTTTGCTTCAAAGCCAATAAATAACGTCTCGCCATCTTCATAGACATAGGCGTGTGTGGTCACTGGGCTTTTGCTGTTTTCATAAGGCCATGTGACATTATCAATCGTGATTTTTTTTGCGCGTTGCCAACTTGGTTCATTTAGCTTTCCGTCAATTGTTGCTTGTTCTGCAACAAAAGGGAGGGTGATGGGTTGGCTGGTGGCCAAGGAAGTAAAAGGTGTGCTCAGTAGAGCGGCACTTAATATAGATTTATACATAAGAACTACACGGGTATTCAAAATTGCGAGCATGTTATTAACTTGCAACTTTGTTAACAAATGCAACGCGATAGGACGCATATATTTACGTTCAAATTAGATTCTGCGAAGCTGTGGTGGTAATTTGCGCAGTTAAACGTTAATTTGGCTGTTTTATAACAAAAGTAAACTAAAACGTGGTAAAAGGTTACCACCTAAAAATTGAAGTGATCGTTATGAATTTAATTCTAAAATTAATTGCTGGTATTGTTGCCGGTATTTTAGTGGGCTTGTATGTGCCGCTAACAGGTGTTGAACTCCTCTATACAGTAAAAGAAATAATAGGTCAGTTGATCACCTTTACCATTCCACTGATTATTTTATTTTTTATCGCATCTGGTATTGCTGGCTTACCAAAAGGTTCTGGCCACTTACTTGGCAAAACTGTCGGTTTTGCTTATGGGTCAACGATTATTGCTGGCACCTTAGCGTTTTTATTAGTCAGCGCCATGATACCATTGTTTGATGGGGGCTTAACGTTTGAAGCTGAAGTAGCTACAGAAGTGGGCAGCTTTATTGATTTAGAAATTCCACCACTTATGAGCGTAATGACGGCGTTAGCTGCGGCTTTCATTTTTGGTATTGGTATGAGCCAAATGCAACTTGATATGTTGAAGAAAGTTTCTGATCAGGGTCGTGATGTAATTGATGGCTTATTAGCAAAGGTTATTATTCCAGCATTACCGTTTTATATTGCTGGTGTATTTGCAGAGATGACAGTCGCTGGCACTGTGGTAGATACGCTGCAAACATTTGGTATTGTATTACTTGCAGCATTGATCATGCATTGGTTATGGCTAACCGTTTTATATGTCTCAACGGGACTTTTATTAAAAAGAAACCCATTAGAGCTTGTAAAAAATATGCTACCCGCTTACTTTACTGCTTTAGGTACAATGTCGAGTGCAGCAACAATTCCTGTATCGCTGCGCTCAAGTAAAGCTAATAATGTAAAAGAAGATGTTGCAAACTTTACAGTGCCGTTATGTGCAACCATCCATTTATCGGGTTCAACAATTACCATTGTGACATGTGCAATGGCAGTGATGTTCTTATCACCGAATATGGATGTACCATCACTATTTGGTATGTTGCCATTTATTATGATGTTAGGTGTTGTCATGATTGCAGCTCCTGGAGCGCCGGGTGGTGCGGTTATGTCGGCACTAGGACTATTAACAAGTATGCTTGGCTTCAATGAAGGCGCAGTGGCATTAATGATTGCACTTTATTTAGCACAGGATAGTTTTGGTACAGCTTGTAATGTTACAGGTGATGGTATTATTGCGCTGTGGGTTGATCGTTTTAGCGAGAAAAACGCCGCATAAAATGATGAGTGAAACAATAATTTGATTTATTGTTTCACTCATTCTGTGCTAATGTGGCACATTAAATTTACACAAGCATGTATTTGGGTTATTTGAGGGTGTTCCATTGATTAATGTACTTTTAGTTGATGACCATGAGCTTGTACGGACAGGTATCAGACGTATACTTGATGATGTTCGTGGTTTTAAAGTGGTTGGTGAAGCTAAAACCGGTGAAGAAGCGGTGCAATTTTGCCGTCAACATTCGCCTGATATCGTGTTGATGGACATGAACATGCCAGGTATCGGTGGTTTAGAGGCAACTAAGAAAATCTGTCGTTATTGCCCTGATGTAAAAATTATCGTGCTGACGGTGCATTGTGAAGATCCATTCCCAAGCAAAGTGATGCAAATCGGAGCTCATGGTTATCTAACTAAAGGTGCCGGCTCTGATGAAATGGTTAACGCTATTCGTGCTGTAAATGCCGGCCAACGTTATATCGCGCCTGAAATTGCTCAGCAAATTGCCCTTGCACAGGTAAGCGGACGCACAGACGAAAATCCGTTTCAGAGTCTTTCTGAGCGTGAACTGCAAATTATGCTGATGATCACCAAAGGTGAAAAGGCACAAGACATAGCAGAGCGTTTGAACCTAAGTTCTAAAACAGTGAATAGCTATCGCTATCGCATGTTTGAAAAGCTAAATGTGGGTGGTGATGTTGAACTTACGCATTTAGCAATTCGTCACAAAATGATCGACATTGATAGTTCGCATTAATTTGCTCAATGTCTGATTTCGAACCAGCCCGTTTTCTTAAAACACTATCAAGTGAGCCCGGTGTCTACCGAATGCTTGATAGTGAAGGGCAAGTTATTTATGTCGGTAAGGCTAAAAATCTAAAAAAGCGCGTAACTAGTTACTTTCGCAGTAATGTAACTGATAGTAAAACACGTGTCTTAGTAAGCAATATTTGCGGTATCGAAGTCACCCTGACTAACACAGAGACCGAAGCCTTATTACTTGAAAACAACTTAATAAAAAAATATCAGCCTCGCTACAACATTTTACTGCGCGATGATAAATCATACCCTTATATTCTTTTAACTGATCACAAACACCCGCGACTCGCTTTTCATCGTGGTAGTCGTAAAATCAAAGGCGAGTATTTTGGTCCATTCCCAAGTGCAGGGGCGGTATCTGAAAGCCTGCGTTTAATGCAAAAAATCTTTCCGGTTCGCCAATGTGAAGATGCCTATTACCGAGCTCGAAGTCGTCCATGTTTACAATATCAGTTAAAACGTTGCTCTGCGCCGTGTGTTAATAAAATTACCGATGAAGAATATCAACAAGAAGTCGATTTTGTACGTAAGTTTTTACTAGGCAAATCTCATGAAGTTATTGCTGATTTAATTGCTAAAATGGAGCAAGCAAGCCAAGAGCTTAAATTTGAACTCGCTGCAAAAGTACGCGACCAAATTATGTTACTTCGGAAAATGCAGGAACAGCAATCGATTTCCGGTAACCATGCCGAAATGGATGTGGTTGGCTTTGCGCATTTAAATGGTTTAAATGCGGTTCACTTATTAATGATCCGCGATCATAAGGTACTTGGTAGCAAAACCTATTTCCCTAAAGTGCCCAAAGACTCTGGGCAAGAAGAGATTTTAACTTCCTTTTTAGGCCAGTATTACTTAGCACCTGGTGCAACAGGGCGCATTGCCAAAGAAATAATCTTACCGTTTACAATCGAAGAGAGTGAGCCTCTAAGCGATGCACTTACGGCAATTTCTGAGCGTAAAGTGAGTTTAAAAGTCGCTAATCGCGGTGAGCGAGCTCAGTATCTTAAGCTTGCTAATAAAAATGCCCTTAACAGCATTAGTGTTAAGCAAAGCACGCAGGACTCAATTAATAAACGCTATGCACAATTAAAAGAAACATTACGTCTTGATGATATAAATCGTATGGAATGTTTTGATATCAGCCATACAATGGGTGAAAACACGGTTGCAAGTTGTGTGGTGTTTGATTCGCAAGGTCCAAATAATAAAGAGTATCGCCGTTTTAATGTTACCGGCATCACTGGCGGTGATGATTATGCTGCAATGGAATTTGCACTTAATAAACGCTACAACAAAGTAGTCGATGAAGAAAAAATTCCAGATGTCATCTTTATCGATGGGGGTAAAGGGCAATTATCTCGTGCTGAACAATATTTTGAAAACTGGCCACATAATAAAATGCCATTGCTGGTGGGTGTTGCAAAAGGCACAAGCCGAAAACCAGGTTTAGAAACGCTATTAATTGATGGTGGACGAAAAACAATACCACTTGATTCAGACGCGCCGGCACTGCATTTAATCCAACATATACGTGATGAGTCGCACCGTTTTGCTATTGCTGGGCATCGTAATAAACGTCAAAAACAACGCACGCAATCATTATTAGAAGAAATTACCGGTGTTGGACAAAAGCGCCGACAGGCATTATTAAAATATTTAGGGGGCATGCAAGGGGTAAAAGCTGCTAATATAGACCAATTAAAACAAGTTCCTGGGATCAGCCCTGAAATGGCTGAAAAGATATTTAATCATTTGCATGACAAGGCGTAGCCTTCGTGCGAATATAGTAAAAAAAGACATCTCCAAGTAGTTATGTGGAATATTCCAAACACACTCACAACCTTTAGACTTTTTCTTATCCCCATTTTTTTGGTGATATTTTATTTGCCTTTCTCATGGGCGTTTTTCGCAGCTGCGTTTGTTTTCTGGCTTGCGTCAATCACAGATATCCTTGATGGCTATCTTGCGCGTCGTTTAAATCAGTCAACGCCATTTGGTGCGTTTTTAGATCCTGTTGCTGACAAAGTAATGGTCTGTGCGGCACTTGTTGCTTTATCAAGCCATTATCAAAGTTTGTATATGACTATACCTGCATTAGTTATTATTAGCCGCGAAATCGTTATTTCTGCATTACGTGAATGGATGGCAGAGCAGGGTAAGCGTGACAATGTGGCTGTATCTAACATGGGTAAGTTTAAAACTGCGGCACAAATGCTAGCCATTATTGGTTTGATTTGGCAATTTGATACATGGATGATCTACTTAAGTTATGGTCTTTTATACGTTGCAACATTCTTAACGCTTAGTTCTATGCTGCAGTATTTAATGGCAGCATGGTCAGAATTGACCAAAAATTGATCCTAAGCGTATAATTACACACCGTTTTAGATAAAAAATAAGCAAACAGTTCAAAACTAGCATTTTTTATATTGACGCGTTTAATAATCTCTGTAGAATGCGTCCGTGTTGAGAGGGCATAGCCCCCAAGATAAAGAAAGCGGCACTAGCTCAGTTGGTAGAGCGCAACCTTGCCAAGGTTGAGGTCACGAGTTCGAGCCTCGTGTGCCGCTCCAATTATCTAATTTGGCGGAATGGCAGAGTGGCCATGCAGCGGATTGCAAATCCGTCTACCTCGGTTCGACTCCGGGTTCCGCCTCCATTCAACACTCCACGCGCTCTATGAGCAACCCGATGCCCGGGTGGTGGAATTGGTAGACACAAGGGATTTAAAATCCCTCGCTGGTAACAGCGTGCCGGTTCAAGTCCGGCCCCGGGCACCATTTTGTGGTTAACTACAATACCAAATGTAGTTTTAAAATTACGATTTAACTCTAGAGTTAATATGATGCGGCACTAGCTCAGTTGGTAGAGCGCAACCTTGCCAAGGTTGAGGTCACGAGTTCGAGCCTCGTGTGCCGCTCCATATTAGCTTTATCCACTTGCTTTAAATAGCAAACCCGATGCCCGGGTGGTGGAATTGGTAGACACAAGGGATTTAAAATCCCTCGCTGGTAACAGCGTGCCGGTTCAAGTCCGGCCCCGGGCACCATTTAAACTTAAATAGTTTATTGGATAAACAAACAAATTTGCGGCACTAGCTCAGTTGCCAGAACGTTATCATCGCAACCTAAAGGTTGTGCACCAACGGACAAAACACTGACAGAAACAAATTTGCGGCACTAGCTCAGTTGGTAGAGCGCAACCTTGCCAAGGTTGAGGTCACGAGTTCGAGCCTCGTGTGCCGCTCCAATTATTTGGAAGCGATAAGGCGGAATGGCAGAGTGGCCATGCAGCGGATTGCAAATCCGTCTACCTCGGTTCGACTCCGGGTTCCGCCTCCATATAATACTCCACATGCTCTTACGAGCGACCCGATGCCCGGGTGGTGGAATTGGTAGACACAAGGGATTTAAAATCCCTCGCTGGTAACAGCGTGCCGGTTCAAGTCCGGCCCCGGGCACCATTTATATTTAATACCACTTCTCTATTTCATTTATATTTCTTTTTATAATCTCAGCTAAATATTTTTTTATTGCCAAAATAGCTTTATAGTTTCCTTAGTCATTTTAAATCAGCTAACGCTTTTTCAGTTTTAAGTGCTACTGAACTCAATAAATAGGATCAAGGAAAGAGAATGGAGCAATTTAAACGTGGTTTAAATCAGTTCTGGGTGGGCGCCGTATTTGGGCTTTGTTTAGCAATCTCATTAGTACTAATACCTGTTGCGATTATTATGTCGAACATTAACGACGTACTTAAAATTCATGAAGTCAGTGTGCTTGTTGATAAAGTATCGACCGCATTTGAAAAATCAGAACAAGTCATCAGTAATGCTAAAGCGGCGCTAACCGACTTTGATAATGACGTGGTGATGGCTATGCTCACCGCCGTGCAATCTTATCAGCAACAATCGCAGCCATTATTAACTGCAGAGCAAAAACAAGCATTAAAAGCGCAAATAAAAGAGCAGCTTGTTACGCAGCTTGAATCCAAACTTAACGAACAGCAAATCACATTCATATTGTCTGTTTTTGAAAAATTAGCAAATACAAAAAAGGGAGCACAATCGCTCCCCAATTAAGTAATCACTTGGCTTGATTATTTGCGCCACGCGCCTTTAGGAATAGTTTGATCGAGCTTTTTGTTTTGCGAAGGATCGAAAGTAGGTAATTTACCTGCTTTACGTTGTGAGTTGTAATCCTTCGCAAGCCAAATAACGACACCCGAAAGCATAAATAAAGCGATGACGTTAACAATTGCCATCAAGCCCATCGAAATATCGGCAAGCGTCCATACTAAAGGTAATTCGCCGAGCGCACCAAACATCACCATACCAAGTACTAATAATCGGAAGATCAACATGCCCGATGCATGGTTATGTTCTAAAAATAATAAATTGGTTTCCGCGTAAGAATAATTAGCAACAATCGAGGTAAATGCAAAAAACAAAATTGCAATCGCAACAAAGGTTGCTCCCCAGCTACCAACATGTTCTTCAAGGGCAGCTTGCGTCAATGCAATACCAGTCACACCTGAATCAGGTATAAGCTGTTGTGATAATAAAATAAGGGCTGCGGTTGCAGTACAAATAATAATTGTATCTACAAATACACCGAGCATTTGCACATAACCTTGTGAGGCTGGGTGCGGTGGGTTAGGTGTTGCCGTTGCAGCAGCATTTGCAGCGCTACCCATACCAGCTTCATTAGAGAATAAGCCACGTTTAATACCCTGGATCATCGCCTGCATAACACCATAACCAATTGCACCAGCGCCTGCTTGCTCGATACCAAAGGCACTATTAATAACATGCATGAACACATTTGGTAGTAAATCGTAGTTCATGGCACATACATAGAGTGCAACTAGCAAATAAGCCAGCGCCATAAATGGCACAACCATTTCTGCAAAACGTGAAATAGTTTTTAAGCCACCAAAAATGATAATGCCAGACCCTAATACCAAGGCGATTCCGACAACATAGTTTGGAATCCCAAACGCAACATCAAATGCAGCAGCAATAGAGTTTGATTGAACTGCATTAAATACCAAACCAAAAGCAAGAATAAGGCAAAGAGAGAAAATGACTCCCATCCAACGCTTACCTAATCCATATTCCATATAATAAGCAGGGCCACCACGAAAGTTGCCATCTTCATCGACCGTTTTATATGCTTGGGCAAGGGTACTTTCTGCAAAACTTGTCGCCATACCTATTAAAGCAATAAGCCACATCCAAAAAATTGCACCGGCACCGCCTAAATAAAGTGCAACAGCAACGCCCGCCATATTACCAGTGCCAACTCGCGCGGCTAATGAAGTACAAAATGCTTGGAATGAAGAAATGCCCTCACCAGAACCTTGGCGGCTCTGAAACATCACTTTGATCATATGTGGAAATTGAGTGAATTGGATAAAACCGAGTCGAAGAGTGAAAAATAGCCCCGCAGCTATTAAAAGGTAAACCAGAATGTGACCCCAAAGGAGACTACTTATACTATTTATAATGTCTGTCATTTTTCTTGCCTTGTGAGCGAGTGGAAAATCTGCGGCGCAAGTTACCATAACAAGCGCGGAGAGTTTAGTTATTCTGCTAAAAATCATCAGTTATCCACAGTTGTTTGTGGGTAACATGTTTGCATTTGGTGGGTATCTGATTAATTTGAAAATAATCAAAAAAACCTTCAAAAAGTGCTTGCGTTAAAAATCCATCTCCCTATAATGCGCATCCACTGACACGGCGGGCAGCAATGAAAAGCGCTGAACAAACTGACAGAGAGTTAA